>CAIVXW010000266.1 GCA_903910005.1 uncultured Methylococcaceae bacterium | reverse complement strand
GCACCTGCTGTTCAGCCGGAAGGCGGGAAGCCGGATCGAGAAAGTCCGGATTGATGCGGAAAAAATCCCTGATCGAATACAGGCTGCCGGAGCGACCGGGCAGTTGTAGCGGATTGACGAAAATCCAGTCAAATCCCATGTCGGCTGCCCGCTGCAAATGCGGCGGCCAGTCGTTGAAGCGGCCCGCCAGTCGCGGGAACAGGTTGTAGAGTTTCATACCAGATGCCTGGCCTGTTTGAAGGCCTCGGTGAAGTCGAGAAATACCGGCTGTTCAATCGTCAGCAGATGACCCAGCAGGGCGTTTTGCAGTTTGTACTTGATGTTGCCTATCGCCAGGGCTCCGATCCCCACCGCACCCGGTGCATTGACGGCGTGTACCAGGGGGTCACCAAAATGTTTGAGCTTGACGCCTTCGATGCCCAGCGGCGGAACGGCATTGACATCACCGGCTACCAGGAGCTGGCGGGCATCTCCCAGCACGGAGGCATTCAGCACCTGGATACCGGCCTTGGCAGTACAAAAAGCGATGTCGGCTGTCGCCAGCAAACGGGCCTTGTCGGCATCCGAGCTGGCATAGGTTCCCTTCAGGGTGGTGCCGCACCGCTGGTTGTATTCGTTGGCCTTGTTCAGGGCCGTGTCGATGTTGAAGGGATCGACCAGGGTTACCTCGGCACCGGCCAGGGAGGCGATGACCCCGGTGGCAATGCCGACCGGGCCGGTTCCACCAAACACGATGGCACGGCACCCGGTGAGTTCCCGCCGGTGTTTTTCGCGCAGTACCTTCTCTACACAGGCGACCAGGGCGGCGGCAGTGGTGAAGGCTCCGCTGGGATCGGCCAGTACCGATACCTGAAACGGCGGCACCATCGCCTTGCGGGCGGATTCGAGCATATTGAGGGATAAGCCCAGATCCCGTCCGCCGATGAACAGACCGGTACGTTTTACCCCTGCGGCTCCCCTGGAAAAAATGGCATCCTGTACCAGTCCGTTGATTTCCTCAAGATGGACATTGTTGTGGGGAATTACCACATCAAAGCCTGCATCGACCGCCATATTGATGTCAAATGGGCTGGTGTGCGGCATGGGATCGAACATGTGCAGTATGGTACGTTTTTCCATAGGTTGTCGGTACTCGTAAAATGGATGGATGAAGGGTGGAGCGGGGAACCGGGATGCGCCTGAAGGCCAGTGATTGCGGCCCGGTGCCCCTGCCTGAAAAATCAGTGGCTGCTGCCCAGATACTGGCGGGCCACGGCAAAGGCATCGTTGTAATCCAGATACTCGGGTTTGCTGCCGGTATCGGTTTGCTGGTGCATCCGATTAAGCAGGCGGTGCTGGGTCTGGTATTTGACGTTACCGATGGCCAGGGCACCGAAGCCAATGGCCCCGGACTGACTGCCGGCAATCACGCTGCCCTTGTGCATGGGATCCAGCCCGGCAATGCCGGACGGCGGTACGGCGTTGACATCCGCCGCCACCTTGAGCCGGGGAGCGGCAGCGATGCCTTCGGCACTGAGTACTTCGATACCGGCTGCGGCAGTTGCCAGCACGACATCGGCCGTCTGCATCAGGGTGGCCTTGTTGGCATCGGCGTCGCCCTGAACCGAGGTCTGCCCGTCACCAAACTCAAGGTTGCACATTTCTGCCACCCGCTGGGCCTTTTCCAGTTGGCGGCCGATGATCCTGACATGGGCACCGGCCTTGGCCGCCAGCACGGCCGCAATCTGGCCAACCGGGCCGGTTCCGCCCAGCACCAGTACGCTTTTGTCCTGGAAGCTGGTCTGGAACTGTGTTGCCAGGGCTTGTTCGACGACGGCAACCATGGCGGCAGCGGTGGTGAACGCGCCGCTGGGATCGGCGAAGGCTGGCACTTCAAACGGCGGAATCATGGACTTGCGGGCGGTTTTGAGCATGTCCATGGCCAGTTTGGCATCGCGTCCACCGATGAAGATGCCGGTGCGTTTCAGTCCGCTCAGGCTGCGGGAAAAAATGGCATCCTGCACCATGCCACTTACTTCGCCCAGCTCAATGTTGAGATAGGGAATGGTGGAAATCCAGCCGGCGTCAAGAGCCATGTTGACATCAAACGGGCTGAGATTCTTTTCAGGGGTGAACATGTGCAGGATAAAGGGTTTTTCCATGGGAATTGGCTCCTCGTGGTTCTGTGGGTATGAGGGTAATGGTTTACACCGGGGCGTCCCGGCGGGTGCCCGGTTCGCCCCATATCATAGCCGATATTCCAGTTCCGGTTTGAGTGGAATTTGCATGGCTGCCGACAGGGCACACGCTTATGGCATCGGGAGGATTATTGGGCCGGTGGCTTGATTTGAACCAGGGCCAGGCCTTCCCCCCGGGGGTCACTGGCGGCTTCGAGGGTTCGGCTTTTGCGGTTCCAGAGGATGGCGTGAAAATCACCGTAGGCAGCGGCCAGCGGTTTGAGGCGGTGTCCGCGCTGCTGCAAGTCACGGAGGTCGGGATCGCTCAGACTGCCGGGTTCATATTCAATGACATCGGGCAGGTACTGATGATGAAAGCGTGGCAAACCGACCCAGGACGCTGGCCCGTGACCGTCGGCAAAATCCAGTACGGCCAGTAGCAGCATGGTGACGATGCGACTACCGCCGGGGGTTCCCATGATGGCGGTGGCGTCGGCTGATTCGACAAAGGTGGGTGTCATGCTGGACAGCATGCGCTTGCCGGCGGCAATGGCGTTGGGCTCGCCGCCGATCAGGCCATAGACATTGGGCGTGCCGGGCCGGGTGGCAAAGTCATCCATTTCATCATTGAGCAGGACGCCGGTACCCGGAGCCACGAAGCCTGAGCCAAAGCCGTAGTTGATGCTGAGGGTTGCCGCAACCCGGTTACCCGCACTGTCCAGGATTGAATAATGACTGGTATTGGCACCGTCCGGCTCCGGGCCTGTAGTCTGACTGAACCCGTCACTGGGTGTGACCCTGTCCAGACGCAGGGTACTACGGAGACCGGCGGCATAATTGGGACTCAGCAAACGCAGCAGGGGGATGCCGACAAAATCGGGATCGCCCAGGTATTGTTCGCGGTCGTGGTAAGCCCGACGCATGGCCTCCACCACCAGGTGGCGGCGGGCGGGCAGCGGGACGCCGGTCAGATCGTAGGCTGACAGGATGTTGAGCATTTCGATCAGGCCAACCCCACCAGCGGAGGGCGGCGCGACCGTGGTGATCGCAAGCCCCCGGTAATGGCCCCTCAGTGGCTGCCGCTCCACCACCCGGTAGGCTGTCAGGTCTTCCATTTGCCAGATCCCGCCCGCTGCCCGCACGCCCCGCACCAGTTTGCGGGCCGTTTCGCCACCATAAAATCCGGCAAAGCCCTCCGCCGCCAGTCGTTCCAGGGTTTGGGCCAGGTCGATCTGGATTAAAACATCGCCAGGCAACGGGAGCGTTGTTCCCGGGTGAAAAATGGCCCGGGCCGCAGGGCTTGCGTCCAGGGCGGTGAGTCTGTCAGTCAGTGCCTTGACATAGCGTGCCCCGACCGGAAATCCGGCGCGGGCGTGGTGGATAGCCGGTGCCAGACTGGCAGCCAGCGGCAACTTGCCATAGTCGCGGGCGAGTTGCACCAGCACAGCCGGTAGCCCCGGGATGGCCGCCGCCAGAGCCCCGTCGATGGACTGAGCCGCTGTTGCATACAGATCACGCCGGGCCGCCAGCGGAGCCCGCTCACGCCCGTCCAGCATGATGTCCCGGCCATCGGACTGTCGGTGCAGCAACCAGAAGCCCCCGCCTCCCAGGCCAGAGCCTTGCGGCTCGACCACCGCCAGGGTGGCGGCCACGGCAATGGCCGCATCAAACGCATTGCCGCCCTGGGCCAGCAGATCAAGACCGGCCCGGGTGGCGAGCGGATGGGCACTGGCCACCGCGTACCCCGGTACGGTGTCAGCCGCCCACCGGGCAGGTGGCACCAGAACCAGTGAAATCAGCAACAGACGCAGTAGAAACACGGATTAACTCCCACAGGGCTGGACTGGATAAACCTGCGACGGTGGTTCAGAATGCCTGCTCGGTTTCAGTATCACGAACCGGTCGCAGGCGACGGGTTTTTTTCAGGTAACGCACCGCAGCGTAGCCACCGATCAGCGGCACATAAAGCAGGCCCAACCCGATCACGCCTGCCCTGAACAGGGCCAGGCCATCGTGGAGGTTAATCAACTTCCAGAGGATCAACCCCAGGCAAACCGCCAGCACCAGAAAAACCGTGTTGTACTCCTTGAGCAAGGCGCGACGCCAGTCGTATTCAAACGCCGCGAGGGAGCCGCGCAAACCGCGAAAATCCGGCACGAAACGGTTGACGGTTTCGCTGTAGTGCTGAAATTCAGCCCCGAATTTTTCCCGCAGATAGCTCTCCTCGGCACTGACGATGGCCAGATAAATCCAGGCAAAGCAGGCACTCACCAGGCCATAAACCCAGACCGAACCGTGCAGCAGGCCAAATCCGAGCACAATCAGGAAGTTGCCGACGTACATGGGGTTACGGGTGTGGGCATAGAATCCCCGGGTCACCAGATGATTGGCGTATACCTCACGGTTTTTGCCACCCCGTTTCACATAGGCATAGCCAATGACCGCCAGGCGGAATGCCTGGCCACTGAGTGCCGTCACCAGCCCCAGTCCCATGAGCCAGCCATCCATCACCGGATTGCCCAAAAACCAGACCGGTGGCACGGCCAGCAGTACACCGACCAAAATAAGCGGGAATAGCCCGTTGCGTACCTTGAACAGAAAACGCCCGCAATCTGTCAGATTCATTTGTTGCTCCGAGGGAAAATCCGCCGTTCAGGACGGAGTAGTTGACTGCATCACCGCCAGCATTCCGCAGAAATTGTACCAGCGAAAAAATACCTCCACGTCGCTGAAACCATTACGCAGCAACAGCTCACGGTTTTCTTCCAGTTGGTAGGGAATCAGGACGTTTTCCAGTGCCTCACGCTTCTGGGCAATTTCCAGTTCGGAATAGCCGTTACGCTGTTTGAACTGATAGTAATTGCGGATGAACAGGCGGTTGAGGGCTGAATTGTGGCTTACCAGTTTTTCCACCAGGATCAGACAGCCCTCATTCCGCAACCCCCGGGCCAGATCAGCAATCAGGCGGTCGCGGTAGAGGGGTCTGACGAATTGCAGGGTCAGGTTGAGGATCACCACGGAAGCATCCTCAACAACCAGGCCCTGTTCCAGATTTTGCTGAACCAGCTCGAAGGATCGCTGGCTACCGGATGCTTCCAGCTTGTTGCGGGCCTGGTTCAGCATTTCCGGTGAGGCATCCACCCCGACGAACCGCACCCCCTGCGGCAACAGTCGATCCAGGCACAGGAGGGTATTCCCGGTCGAGCAACCCAGATCGTAAAGACGGCTGCCCGGCACGGCAAAATCGGAACACAATTCGGCCATCATGCGCTGGATTTCGCCGTAGAACGGTACCGAGCGATCCAGCATGTCGTCGAATACCCGGGCCGTGTCTTCTCCAAAATGGAAGTCGTCTATTTTTTCGCGTTTTTCCCTGAACAAGTGGTCTTTTTGCATTGAAGTGAATGTCTACAGATTGAAACAATGCGTGACTACACTGGCGCGGCGTTGAGGGTCATGAAGCAACCCGCCGCTGTCGATATAGCCACCCCGCCAGAGCCAGGGTCAAGGCAGCCATCCACCCGGCTGCCAGAAAGCCGGTGAAGCCATCGTAGGAACCTGCCAGGAAAGCCCATTCGTTGAGCGGGCGGGCGTCGGTAAAGGTTTTGCAGGACTTGATGACGAATATCCAGCCTGCATGAATGCCGATGCAACACGCCAGCCCGTGCGGACGGTACAGGCGCACGAGTGCCAGAAACAGCCCGGCAAAAAACAGGGCCAGTGACGGGCCGACGGGCGGCATGAATACCGGCTTCAGTGCCTGGGCCAACACAACGAAACTGCTGTAAACCGAGGGATCGGGCAGGTCAAGACTGCGGTTGACCCTGAAAAAGTGAAGTATGGCATAGTACAGGGCACTAAACAAAACCGCCACCAATGTGCCCGCCGAGCGTCTCAGGGCGGCCAGCAACACCCCACGAAACAGGCATTCCTCAATGGTGGCTACCACCAGTCCGATTCCCGCTGCCTGCATCAATCCCGTCATCACCCGACGAACGCTTCCCAGTGCCTGCATGTCCAGTTCCCTGACACCCAGGCTGACCAGAATCAGGCAGTGCAAACCCAGCATCACGATACCGCTGGCCAATCCCTGTCCAACCGCGGTCAAGCGGCCTTTGCGGCTTCCCCCCAGTCCCAGGCTGTCGTAATCAAGCTGGAGTCGCCTGATCCAGAAGCCCGCTCCCAGAATGGCCATGATCAGGCT
>CAIVXW010000265.1 GCA_903910005.1 uncultured Methylococcaceae bacterium | reverse complement strand
CCGGGAAAGCGTTCTTCCAGTTCGCTGAAGGCCTCGACGATGGCGTCGGAGCGGGCCTCGTCGTTTCGGGCTTCGTGCAGTTTGCGATAAAGATGCAGGGCGACCTGACTCATGATGGATTTCTCCGGAAACAAATGGAGGACTCAATGTGTGCCATGGGCCAGAAACCAGTCCAGCAGGCGGAATCGCGGTGATGAGGGTGCCAATGGAGTCGACCAACCACTCGATTTTCTCCCGCAGATTCCCCTCGACCTGTTTAATCTCCTTGTGTAGACTCCCCCCCGACCTGCTTGATTTCCTGCTGCGGCCTGAGTTCGGTTTCGCTGAGATGCCGACGGGTAGCCGTGTCCCTGAGTCCGGGAAAGCGTTCTTCCAGTTCGCTGAAGGCTGTGACGATGGCGTCCGGGCCAGCTTCGTCGTTTGGGGCTTCGTGCAGTTTGCGCTAAAGATGCAGGGCGACCTGACCCGTGATGGATCGCCCCGCTGCGTGGCGTCATTGTTCATTTGTTCTGTAGTGGCGTCAATGTTCCTCAAAGTATCGCGGATGCTTCCTGTCCCGGTATGGCTGCCCCGTCCCAAGCGAATAATCCTTGATTCCCGATCCCGTGTCTCCCGTACTCCGAATAGCTGTTCCGGTTCATCTGGCCGAGGTGTTCGATTATCTGCCGCCACCGACCTGGGCGACCGATTGCCAGATACCCGGCGTCCGCGTTGAGGTGCCGTTCGGGCGCACCCGCAAGGTGGGTGTCTTGCTGGCGATCGTCACAACCAGCCCGTGTGCCCCGGAGCGTTTGCGTGCCTGTCTGCGGGTACTGGATGCTGCCCCGCTGTTCGATGCCCGTCATCTGGCCTTTTTGAACTGGATCAGCCGCTATTATCACCATCCTCTCGGCGAAACCCTGGCGGCCGGGATGACCGCCCGCCTGCGCAAGGGACTAGCCCCGGCACCGTCTTCCGGGTCGCAGCTTCGATTGTGTTCACTCGCCGTTGACCGTGAGGTTGTGCTGACCCGTTCACCGCGTCAGGCCGAGTTACTGCAACGGCTACGGTTGGCCCCAAATGGTTTGGGACGTGATGCGTTGCAGGCACTGGCCTTCGCCTGGCAACCGGCAGCGACGGCTTTGGTGGATAAGGGACTGGCGGCCTGGCAAACCGTGGTGGTGGCGGATGAGGCCGACACGGTCACGTCATTGCCGCACCCCCTCAACGAGGAGCAGGCAGCAGCGGTTGCGGCAGTACGGGGTGGTCTCGGGCAGTTTGGGGTGTTTTTGCTGGACGGGGTCACCGGCAGCGGTAAAACCGAGGTATATCTGCACCTGGCCCGGGAGGTGGTGGCCCGGCAGCAGCAGGTATTGATTCTCCTGCCGGAAATCAGCCTCACCCCGCAACTGGAACAGCGTTTCCGCGAGCGTCTGGGCAAACGGGTGGCGGTATTTCATTCC
Organism: uncultured Methylococcaceae bacterium; assembly: GCA_903910005.1. Classification (GTDB taxonomy): domain Bacteria; phylum Pseudomonadota; class Gammaproteobacteria; order Methylococcales; family Methylococcaceae; genus CAIVXW01. Next base: position 7,190 of record CAIVXW010000265.1, on the reverse strand, counting down.
GGTCTGGCCGACACGGAGCGGGACAAGGCCTGGAGTCAGGCGTGCGATGGTACGGCACAGGTGCTGTTGGGGGCGCGGTCGGCTGCCCTCATTCCCCTTAGGCAGCCCGGTCTCATCATTCTCGACGAGGAACACGATGCCTCCTACAAGCAACAGGAGGGCTTGCGATTCTCGGCCCGGGATGCCGCAGTGATGCGAGCCCGGCAGGCCAGCATCCCGGTGATTCTGGGATCGGCCACACCGTCAATGGAAAGTTGCCACAATGCCCGCCTGGGTCGCTACCGCCACCTGCACCTGACCCAACGGGCTGGTGGTGCCGTGGCCCCCCGGTTTTTGCGCCTGGACATCCGTGGCCAACCCTTGCGGGAAGGGTTGTCATTGCCGCTGATTCAGTGCCTCCGGGAGAACCTGGCGCGGGGTGAGCAAAGCCTGTTGTTCATCAACCGGCGCGGCTTTGCCCCAACCTGTATCTGTCACGGGTGTGGCTGGGTGGCGGGATGCCCCCACTGCGATGCCCGGCTGGTCACCCACGTCAGAGAGCAGGTCTTTCGTTGCCACCATTGCGGCTATCAGCAACCGCTGCGGGTTGAATGTCCTGAATGCCGGGGGGGTGATCTCAGGCCGCTGGGACTCGGTACCGAGCGCATGGAAAAGGTGCTGGCCGGTTTGTTCGGGGATGCCCGACTGGCCCGGATCGACCGGGACAGCACCCGCAGCAGGGGCAGTCTGGCCCGGATTTTGGGCGAAATTCAGGCCGGTCAGGTTGATTTGCTGGTGGGAACCCAGATGCTGGCGAAGGGCCATCATTTTCCCAATGTCACCCTGGTGGCCATCGTCGATGTCGATGCCAGCCTTTACAGCACCGACTTCAGAAGTGCCGAGCGCACCGCCCAACTGATTACCCAGGTGGCCGGTCGGGCCGGACGGGCAGATAAACCGGGCCAGGTGATTCTGCAAACCCGCCATCCCGATCACCCGTTGTTGCTGGAACTGACCCGGCACGGATACGCCGGTTTCATGCAGCAGGCACTGGAGGAGCGCGAAGCCGCCGGACTGCCACCGTTTTCATGTCAGGCCCTGTTTCGGGCCGAAGCCCGCGAGGCTGAGGCGGCACACGGATTTTTGCAGCGGGTGGCGGCCTGGGCTCAAACGTTGCCTCAGCCCCGCCCGGACATACTCGGCCCGGTACCGGCTCCCCTGGCGCGGCGGGCTGATCGCCATCGTTTCCAGTTGTTGCTTCAGGCCGACCAGCGCAGTCGGCTCCATCACCTGATTCGTGCCCTTACGCCGGTGATTGCGAGCTGGCCTGAGACCAGAAGCCTGCGTTGGTCACTGGACATCGACCCGGTGGATTTGTACTGATGCGCCAAGCAGTATCAGCAGCATCAGTCCGATGATGGGCCCATCGCCCCAGCGTACATAGAGCGTGGTGCCGGACAGCGGCCACACCGTGCCGCTGATTTCACTGACTTCAAACAGGGGGGCACGGGCTTCCACCCGTCCGTTCGGGCCAATCAGGGCCGATACCCCGGTGTTGGTGGCCCGCAGCAGGTAGCGGGCGGTTTCAATGGCCCTCATCCGGGCCATTTGTACGTGCTGGTGCGGTGCCATGGAATCACCGAACCAGGCGTCGTTGGTGACGTTGACCAGATAACGGGCCTGAGGCAGACCCTCAAGTGATTCCTGCCCAAAAATATCTTCATAACAGATGGAGGCGGCCAGCGAATGACCTGCCGCCTGCAACGAAGGTTGGCGGGTTTGTCCCGGGCTGAAATCCGCCAGGGGAATGTCCAGGATGTCCAGCACGAAACCCAGCAGGGACCGTAACGGCAGGAATTCACCGAATGGCACCAGGTGCCGTTTGAAATAGAGGCCGGGAGTCTGGCCCAGATTGATCAGGGCGTTGTAATACTGTTGGGTGGTCTGATCCAGATACGGAACCCCGATCAGGAGGTCGGTTCCGTGCTGGCGGGCCTCGCTTTCCAGCGGGGTCAAAACGGTTTCCCTGACCTGATGGTAAAACGCTGGTACGGCGGTTTCGGGCCAGATGATGAGGCGGGAATCCCAGTGGTCGCGGGTCATGCGAATATAACGTAACAGGGTGGCCTGCTGAAATTCCGGCTGCCACTTGGCGTCCTGCGGGATATTGCCCTGCAACAGGGTGACCCTGAACGGCTCGCCATCGGGTTCGGCCCACTGAATCTGGCTGAGGCCGTAACTGGCCGACAGCAGCAGAATCAGGCTGACCAGAACCATCCTGCGTCCGGTACGCCCCAGTTGCGGCAAGGCAAAGGCCAGTCCGGCCAGGAGAGCCGTCACCCAACCTACCCCGTAGCTACCCAGTATCGGGGCGATGTGAGCGAGCAGGGTATCGGTCTGGCTGTAGCCTGCCTGCAGCCAGGTGAAGCCGGTCAAAAACCAGCCCCGCAGCCATTCGACCAGTATCCATACCGCCGGAAAGATCGCGATGAGTCGCAGCGGTGCCGTGCCCCGGAAAAACCGGACTGCCGTCCAGCCGGCCAGGCCGGCATAGAGTGCCAGGCAGAGGGCAAACAGGGCGGTCAGGCCACCGGCCTCCCAGACACTGGCACCGCCGTAATCGTGCATGCTGACGTAAATCCAGCCGGTACCAAAACCATATTGCCCCAGGCCAAACCAGTAACCGCGCCGGAAGGCCTGTCCGGGCGTGGCTCTGAGCCAGGTGGTAAACAGCAGCCCCAGGGCAACAGGTGCCATGACCGGTTGATTGAACGGCGCAAAGGCCAGGGGAAACAGCAGGCCGCCCAGGACTGCCAGCAGGTCAACCATCAGGGGAAAGGGTGTCATTCGGAGGGAAAGTCTGCGATTCTGGAATGCGGGTTAAATCCCTCGCTCGCCGCCACCACCAGCTTGAGCAGATGAACCCGGCGGTTGTCTGCCCGGAGTACCACAAAACGGAAACGCCCCATCTCGAGCTTTTCTCCCCGTTTGGGGACATGCCCCAGATGATGCACGATCAGGCCGCCGACCGTATCGCATTCCGCATCACTCAGGTTTGCCTGAAAATACTCGTTGAATTCACCAATCGGGGTCAATGCCTTGAGGGTGTAGTCGCGGTCGTTTTTGCGGAAAATGTATTCTTCCTCGCCAAAATCGTGTTCATCCTCAATATCTCCCACGATTTGCTCCAGCACATCCTCAATGGTCACCAGACCGGCTGCCGCGCCGTATTCATCAACCACAATGGCCATATGGCTACGGCTGGCGCGAAATTCCTTCAGCAGGATGTTGAGTCGTTTGCTTTCCGGCACGAAATGGGCCGGGCGCATGACTTCCCGAACCAGTCGGGTTCTGTCGCGCAGGCTCTGGATCAGTAGATCCTTGACCAGAAGGATGCCCAATACCTCGGTTCTGTCCTCGCCAATCACCGGATAGCGCGAGTGGGCCGCTTCCGCCACCAGCGGCAGAACCGACTCAATCTCGGCATCCTGCGGAGCCACCACCATTTGCGAGCGTGGAATCATGATGTCCCTGACCCGCAGTTCCGATACCTGCATGACGCCTTCGATCATGCCGAGGGCGTCGGGATCCAGCAGTTTGCGCCGGGTTGCCGCATTCAGGAGTTCCAGCAGGTCGTCCCGGTCTTCCGGTTCACCGGCCAGAAAATGCCCCAGACGTTCCAGCCAACTGCGATGATGATCCCCGTTATGTTCATCACGCATGGTGCAAAACCTCTTCGTAGGGGTTGGAAAAACCCAGTGTATCCAGAATGGCGATTTCACGCTGTTCCATGGCGAGAGCCTCTGCCTCGTCCATGTGATCGTAGCCTTGCAGGTGCAACATGCCGTGGATGACCAGATGCGCCCAATGGGCTTCCAGCGATTTACCCTGGTCACGGGCTTCCTGCTCGACCCGTTCGGCACACAGGACGATGTCCCCCAGAATGTTGACCGGCACCCCCGCCGGAACCGTAAAGGGAAAACTCAGCACGTTGGTGGGTCCGTCCTTGTGACGCCAGGTCTGGTTGAGTTCGGCACTTTCGCTGGCATCGACGATACGCAACACCACTTCGGTATCAGGGGCAACGTTGCCGCAGGCCTCGGCCCAGGTCGTCAGTTGCTCGGGTTTTGGAAGGTGTGGGTGGTCACAGGCAATCTGGATGACTACGTGCATGGGCGATTTCAGGGTTCGCGGCTGGCGGGTTCGACTACCCGGGGGTGTTCACGTTCGTAAACTTCATAGGCGGCGACGATCCGCTGCACCAGCGGATGCCGTACTACATCGTGGGCATTGAAAAAGGTAAAACTCAGGCCGTCAACATGACGCAGGACGTTCAGTACGTGACGCAGGCCGGACTCCTTGCTGCGGGGCAGGTCGATCTGGGTGATGTCGCCGGTCACGACTGCCTTGGAACCAAACCCCACCCGGGTCAAAAACATTTTGATCTGTTCCACCGTGGTGTTCTGGGCTTCATCCAGAATAATGAAGGATTCGTTCAGGGTGCGTCCGCGCATATAGGCCAGTGGGGCTACCTCAATGATATTGCGTTCCATCAGTTTGGCCACCCGCTCAAATCCGAGCATTTCATACAGGGCGTCGTAGAGGGGGCGCAGGTAGGGGTCGACTTTCTGAGCCAGGTCACCTGGCAGAAAGCCAAGTTTCTCACCGGCTTCTACCGCCGGTCGGGCCAGAATCAGCCGCCTTACTTCATCCCGCTCCAGGGCTGATACGGCACAGGCGACGGCCAGATAGGTTTTGCCGGTGCCGGCCGGGCCGATGCCAAAACTGATGTCATGGGTTTGTACGTTGTGGAGGTAGGCTTGCTGGTTGATGCCACGGGGCCGGATGACGCCATGACGGGTGCGTATTTCAATCAGCGGTTCCGCGTCCGGCTCCTGGCGCAGCAGTTGGTCGATGTTGGCATCCTGCAGGGCCAGATGCACCTGATCCGGGCTGATGTCTTCATGGGCGGTGCTGGCGAACAGGTTATGGAGCAGGCAGCGGGCTGCCTGTACCGGTTTTTCCGAACCGATGATCTCGAACTGGTTGCCCCGGTTCGAAATTTCCACACCGAGTCGGCGTTCAATCAGGCGTAAATGGGCATCGAACTGCCCACATAAACGAGCCAGCCGGTCGTTGTCGGCTGGTTCCAGGGTCATTTGCAGGCTTTGGGGATGTTGAAGCAAGTGAAATCAGGGACCCTCAGGTCGAGTCAGGTTGATGAATGGGACAGTGAATCAGGTACCCGGCGTCCGCGCAGGGAATTGGGCAGGGCTTCGGTGATGATGACATCGACGAATTGCCCGATCAAGCGGTGATCCCCCTGAAAATTGACTACCCGGTTATTTTCGGTGCGTCCGGACAGTACGGTGTAATCCTTTCTGGACACCCCTTCCACCAGTATCCTCTGACGGGTATTGACCATGCTCCGGGAAATATCGCTGGCCATGGCATTGATGCGGGCTTGCAGTCGGGCCAGTCGTTCGCGCTTTTCTGCTTGCGGGACGTCGTCTTCCAGAGTAGCGGCCGGTGTTCCGGGCCGTGGGCTGTAGATGAAACTGTAGGAATGATCGAACCCCACGCTGTCAATCAGGCTGAGTGTTTGCTCAAAATCGTCCGCCGTTTCGCCGGGGTAACCCACGATGAAATCAGACGACAGGCTGATGCCGGGGCGAATGGCGCGGAGTTGTTCGATTTTGGCGATGTATTCCTCACGGGTATGTCCCCGCTTCATCAGGTTGAGTATCCGGTTGCTGCCGCTTTGTACCGGCAGATGCAAATGACTGACCAGCTTGGGCAATTCGGCATAGGCTTCGATCAGGCTGGGGGTAAACTCCACCGGGTGCGAGGTAGTGTATCGAATCCGGTCAATCCCCTCCACCGCTGCAACATAATGTAGCAGTAATGCCAGATCAGCCGTTGCGCCGTCCTCCATCTGGCCGCGGTAGGCATTGACATTCTGCCCGAGCAGGATGACTTCCCGCACACCCTGGCCGGCCAGGGCCAGAACTTCGCCTAATACGTCATTCAGGGGGCGGCTGATTTCCTCGCCCCGGGTGTAAGGCACCACGCAGAACGTGCAGTACTTGCTGCATCCTTCCATGATGGAAAGATAGGCTTTGGGGCCTTCGGCACGGGGTTCCGGCAATGCCTCAAATTTTTCCATTTCCGGAAAGGAGACATCAATGACCGGCTGGTGATGCTGTCGCACTGAATCCAGCAATTGCGGCAAACGCTGGAGGGTTTGCGGGCCGAATACCAGATCAACAAACGGAGCCCGTTTTTGCAGGTCTTCGCCCTCCTGACTGGCAACGCATCCACCCACCCCGATGATCAGACCGGGCTTGCGCTGTTTTAGTTGTCGCCAGCGTCCCAGGGCGGAAAAAACCTTTTCCTGGGCTTTTTCCCGCACTGAACAGGTATTGAGCAGAAGTACGTCGGCCTGATCCGGATCCAGGGTGAGTTCCAGGCCGTGTGATGACGACAGTACGTCTCCCATCCGGGAAGAATCATACTCGTTCATCTGGCAACCCATGGTTTCTATGTATAGCTTGTGCGTCATGCGGAATACGGCGTGAAGGACAGTGAGGAAAGAGGCCCGATCCTCGCCAGGCCTGTGGCAGGCGGATATTCCCGCCGCATTGCCGGGTTCAGGAAGGTGAGGTCAGGGGCGTGCGGGGGGCATTTTAGCAAATTTTGCGGCCTGTCAGCGTGCATCGCCGATCTTCTTGCTGAAGACAGGCCGGGAGAAATAGGGGCGAGAGTAGCGCGGCCATCCTGGCCGCCGGTGGGTGGGTGGTGAGGGGCGAGGGGGTAATTTCCTCTAATGCCTGATCCCTGATCCCTGATCCCTTGTCCCGAAACAGCGGTTATCATACCCCTTTCCTTTTGACTGCCCGGAGACTCAAGCCATGACCGATTTTTTATCCGCTTTACCCCCCTTGCTGCAGGCCGATGCCAAGGCTCCGTTTGCGATTCCGTCACGGCCCGGTATTTCCGGGGTCGTGGACGGTGCCACCGCCGATGCCATGGAAATCGATAAACTGTTTGACAGCATCAACCAGGCCCAAACCCGGATTGGTCAGGCCACCCTGTACCGTTCGCTGCTCAATCCGCCGAATACCCGGAATGAGGCTCAGGCCCGACAGGATGCGGTAGCCGAACTGGCGGCTGACCCGGCCCTGCGTGACCGGCTGGAACATCTGGTCAGT
>CAIVXW010000264.1 GCA_903910005.1 uncultured Methylococcaceae bacterium | reverse complement strand
TGCCGCAGGCCCACAGGGCGAGTTCATGGCGCGGGCCAGCGCGGCAGAGACCGGTACATTCGTGGTGGACATTGATCGGAAACGCACGGAAGACGTGCGACGGATATGGCCGTTTTTACGGGACAGGCGGATTGAGGAGTATGGTGACATCAGCAAACGTTACCGCGACTGATGGTCTGTTTCAGGTACGGGCAAGCCACTGGCGAATGCTCAGGCACGCAAAAAGGGGAATGTTACCTTATTCCAGGTAACACCCCCCTGCATAAACCCGAAACCCTGAGACGTCAGGGACGGGTCAGGTACAATCAGCCGATTTCAAATTCATTCATGGAACGACCGGACTCCAGCAGGGAAGTCAGCCACTTGGGCTTCATGCCACGGCCACTCCAGGTTTGGGCATGGTTATAAGGATTTTGGTACTTGGCGGCAACCTTGGTACCCTTGCGGCTGGATACCCGGCCACCCACATCGCCCGACTCGCGGATATCCACGGAAAGGTTGATGGAGGAGGCCAGTTCCTTGATTTGCTGGATGACTTCCTTGCGTTTGACGTCCATCTTTTCCTTAAGGGCACGCTGTGCGCTTTCAATGACACTGGCCAGTTCGTGTTCTGACAATGCCGAATATTCGTTGCTCATAAATAGCCTCTTGATTTGCTGTGATCTGGACAATGGCAGTACCATCACCTTGTTACGCCATATAGTATATGGCGAAAAAATCAAACAGGCAAACACATTTTTCAAAGCCCCGGACTTTACTTTACCCATCCAGCTCAACTTAAAGACTCATGACTACAGGCACAGTAACATTGGACAAAGGTGTTTTATCCCCGCTACGCCTTCAGGTAGAACCGGGAAAACTGACGGTTTGGCCTGTCTGGCAGGGATGCAGTGACGCGCTGGCGATTGCCGAACTGGCCCAACAAATTCAAACCCTTTGTCTGGTTGTCACCGAAGACAGCCCCGCCGCCTTGCGACTGGAGCATGAAATCCGCTTTTTTCTGGATAAGGAAATACCCGTATTGAGCTTTCCTGATTGGGAAACCCTGCCCTACGACATTTTTTCGCCCCTGCCGGAAATCGTTTCGGAACGGCTGAGAACCCTGGCGCGACTGGCAGGCATGCAGCGGGGAGTACTGATTGTACCGGTGACCACCCTGATGCAGCGTCTGGCTCCCCGCAATCATATACTGGCCAATACTTTTTCCCTGCGCCCCGGCCAGCGATTCCAGGTGGAGGAAACCCGTCGCCGACTGGAAAACGTCGGCTATTTCTGTGTCAATCAGGTCATGCAGCACGGCGAATTTGCCGTGCGCGGTTCAATCGTGGATATTTTTCCGATGGGCAGCCCGGTTCCCTACCGGATTGACCTGTTTGATGAGGAAATAGAATCCCTGCGTCTTTTTGATACCGAAACCCAGCGTTCACTGGACAGGGTTGACGCCATTGAACTGTTCCCTGCCCGGGAGTTTCCCTTTGATGAATCCGCCATCAAGCACTTCCGTCAGGCTTTTCGCCAGCAATTTCCCGAGCAGTCCACCCAGTGTGCCCTGTATGTCGATGTGAGCCGCAACATTGCTCCCGGTGGGGTTGAATACTATTTTCCCCTGTTTGTAGGCCATACCGAAACCTTGCTTGAATACCTGCCGGTTGCCACCACCGTCGTATTGCACCGGGCCATTGAGGACACCGCAGCACGCTTTTACGAAGAACTGGAGGCCCGCTATGAGCAGCGTAAAGACCATGCTGACCGCCCTCCCCTTCCCCCCAACCGGCTGTATCTGAATCCGGCGTCACTGCAACAGCATTTGCACCGGTTTGCCCGGATAGCCCTGCAACCGGCCACTGAAGGGGGTGCCTGTCGACCGCTGCCATCGCTGGCCATTCATCTGAGAGACCGGCAACCCGGCAGTGGGCTGATTCATTTTCTTGAGCAACAGCCGGGGCGTACCCTGTTGGTGGCGGAAAGTCCCGGACGGCGGGAGAGCCTGCTGGAAACCCTGGCCAAACTGGATATCCGGCCTGCCCGGGTCAACGACTGGCCAACTTTCCTTGCGAGCAGCGAACCGCTTTGCCTCACCGTGGCACCACTGGAAACCGGGTTCCAACTCGATCAGCCGCCCCTGACCCTGATTACCGAACATCATTTGACCGGGGAACGGGCACAGCAGAAAAGACGCCAGCGCAGCAGCAGTGCCCGGCAACTGGAGCAGGTACTGAAAAATCTGGAAGAATTGGAAATCGGGATGCCGGTGGTGCATCTGGATCACGGTGTCGGTCGGTTCCGGGGGCTGGTCAAGCTGACCATCAACCAGATAGAAACCGAATTTCTGGCTCTGGAGTATGCACAGGGCGACAAACTCTATGTTCCGGTGGCTTCGCTGCACCTGATTGGCCGTTACAGCGGAGCCAGTCCGGAGCAGGCTCCCCTGCACAAGCTGGGCGGCGAGCAGTGGTCCAAAGCCAAACGCAAGGCTCTGGAGCGGGCACGTGACGTAGCCGCCGAACTGCTGGACATTTATGCCAGGCGAGCCCATAAACCGGGCCACGCCTACCGGACACTGACCGCAGAGTACGGTACGTTCGCGGCCGGTTTTCCGTTTGAGGAAACCCCCGATCAGGCATTGGCCATCACCGAGGTCATCAAGGACATGGCCGCCGACAAACCGATGGATCGGGTCATTTGCGGGGATGTGGGATTCGGTAAAACCGAGGTCGCCATGCGGGCGGCCTTTATTGCCGCCATGAATGAACGCCAGGTGGCGGTACTGGCACCGACCACCCTGCTGGCTCAACAGCATTACCGGAATTTCCGTGACCGTTATGCCGACTGGCCCATCCGGGTTGAGGTGGTCTCACGCTTCGTAGGTAAAAAGCAACAGGCGGAGTTACTGGCAGGGCTTGAATCCGGTCAGATTGATATCGTGATTGGAACCCACAAACTGCTGCAGAAGGATGTCCGCTTCAAACACCTGGGGCTGGTGATTATCGACGAGGAGCATCGCTTTGGCGTGACCCAAAAGGAGTATTTCAAAAAACTCAGGGCTGATCTTGATTTTCTCACCCTGACCGCCACCCCGATTCCCCGAACCCTCAACATGGCCCTGTCAGGACTCCGGGACATCTCGATCATTGCCACCCCGCCGGCCAATCGGCACCCCATCAAGACCTTCATCAGTCAATGGGACGCTGCCCTGATCCAGGAGGCCATGCTGCGTGAGATCAAGCGAGGCGGTCAGGTTTATTTTCTGCACAACAAAATTGAAACCATGGAAAAGGCGGCCCGGGAGCTGGAGGAACTGGTGCCCGTGGCCCGTGTCCGCATTGCCCACGGCCAGATGCCGGAACGGGAACTGGAAACCATCATGCTGGATTTTTATCACCAGCGTTTCAACGTGCTGGTGTGTACCACCATCATTGAAAGCGGCATTGATGTGCCCAGTGCCAACACCATTATCATCCAGCGGGCCGACATGCTCGGTCTGGCCCAGTTGCACCAGATTCGGGGCCGGGTAGGACGCTCCCATCACCGGGCCTATGCCTATCTGATCGTTCCCGCCAAACCGCTGATGACCAGCGACGCCATCAAACGACTGGAGGCGGTAGAAGCCTCGGGCGAACTGGGCGGAGGCTTCATACTATCCTCCCATGATCTGGAAATTCGTGGGGCCGGTGCCTTGCTGGGCGATGAGCAAAGTGGCCAGATCAGCGAAATCGGCCTGAGCCTTTACACCGAATTGCTGGAGGCGACCGTGAAGTCGCTGCGTTCCGGTCAAACCCCGGAACTGGACCGGTTTCCGCATGAAACCGGCCCGGAAATTGATTTGCAGTGCCCGGCCCTGATTCCTGATGATTTTGTACCGGACGTCCACGGTCGCCTGGTACTTTACAAGCGGATTGCCAATGCCGGGACGGAAGCAGAGATACGAGCCCTGCAGGTGGAAATGATAGACCGGTTTGGCCTGTTACCGGACCCGGTCAAAACCCTGTTCTCGCTGACCACCCTTAAACTCAGGGCGCAGCGATTGGGAATCCGTAAAATTGAGGCAGGACACGGCGGTGGACGCCTGCTGTTCGTACCGAACCCGCCGATTGATCCCATGCGGATCATCCATTTGATTCAGACCCGGGCCGACACCTACAAACTGGATGGTCAGGAGCGTTTGAAGTTTATTGCCAGCCTGGAAACCACGGCGGAAAAACTGGCCTTCATCGAACGATTACTGGAGACGCTGGGGGAGAGGTAAGGGGAGGGGGAGGGGGAGTGGCGCGGCCCTGGGAGCGCGGCCATCCTGGCCGCCTAGTAGGCAGAAGGCAGAAGGCAGATGGTGAGGAGTGAGTGGCAAGATTCCCCATTCCCCATTCCCCATTCACCATTCACCCTGCCCTGCTGCCGTTACAGCACCATCACGCCGTCCATTTCAACCCGGGCGGCGCGTGGCAGGGCGGCGACGCCCAGGGCAGCCCGGGCCGGGTAGGGTTCGGCAAAGTAGCGGGCCATGATTTGGTTGACGGTCGCGAAATGGGAAAGATCGGTCAAAAAGATGTTGAGTTTGACCACATCGTTCAGGCTGCCGCCAGCCGCCTCCGCGACGGCCTTGAGGTTGTCAAACACCCGGCTGATTT
>CAIVXW010000263.1 GCA_903910005.1 uncultured Methylococcaceae bacterium | reverse complement strand
CTGGTCATCGTGATCTTCTCGTACAGCAGCGCAAGCAGCAAGTACCCGATCACCATTCCGCTGCAGGCAGGTACCCTGCGTGGCATTCAGCCGATTGATATGGCGAAACCGACCATTTCAGTCAAGGTTAACGATGCTACCTACCGCGTACCGGGTCGTGCAATGAGCATGAAACTGACCATCACCAACAACGGTGACAAGTCAGTTCGTCTGGGTGAGTTCTACACCGCTTCCGTACGTTTCCTGGATTCCAGCGTCTACAAAGACACCACTGGCTATCCGGAAGACCTGCTGGCAGAAGACGGCCTGGAAGTGAGCGACAACAGTGCCCTGGCTCCTGGCCAGACCCGCACCGTTGAAGTAACCGCCAGCGACGCAGCCTGGGAAACCTACCGTCTGTCTGACATCATTTATGATCCGGACAGCCGCTTCGCCGGTCTGCTGTTCTTCTTTGATGCATCAGGCAACCGTCAGGTTGTACAGATCGACGCTCCGTTGATCCCGTCCTTCATGTAATTCAAGTGCAGGGTTGATTTTTCAGCACCTGCCTGAAGACTGAAACGGATAAAACCCTTGGTTGAAATATACCAAGGGTTTTTTTATTGTGGATTCTGTATCTGGAACAGCCAGGAGTATGCCAATTTGCTGGTGGTTATCTATACGGTTCTGTTTTTTATATCATTCATATCAACTAATCTGATACGAAATTATGCAACCACCCATTTAATGGATTTGCCTGGCAGCAGAAGTTCGCATACGGTACCGACGCCTCGTGGAGGCGGGATGGCCATAGCTGTCAGTTTCTACCTTGGATTATCTGTTTTGCTTGCACTTGGATTGATTGGCAGTCATTCCGGGTGGATAGTACTCGGAGCCGTGCCACTTATATGGATAAGTTGGCTTGACGACCATCAACACGTGCCGATCCGATACCGGTTGGCGGTTCAATTGAGCAGCGCGGTCTGGCTGGTTTATCTTGCCTGGCCGGATAGGCTCGGTAGCCTGATACCAACTAACCCGATCATGGGCGTGGTTAGCACACTTCTTGGCACTGTTTTGATCATCTGGATAATAAATCTATACAATTTTATGGATGGGATTGATGCACTGGCTGGACTTGAGTTTTGCAGTCTTATGTTGGGAGTGGTGTGTAGCCTGACCTGGCTGGACAGACTTCAGGGAAGCGGCATGGAAACTGCTTTTATGGCAGTATTGGGGTTAGTATCGGTACTGGGATTTTTGCCGCTGAATTGGCCTCCGGCCCGAATTTTCATGGGTGATACGGGAAGCAATTTTCTTGGATATTTGCTGGCTGCCATGGCCATGATTACGATTAGTCAACATCAGCTGGGAGTGGCGTTCTGGCTGATTGCCCCTGCTGTGTTCTGGATGGACGCCAGTGTAACATTGGCGAAGCGTTTGCTTACCGGCCAGGCAATCTACCAGCCACATCGCACTCATGCCTACCAGCATGCAGCATTGCGGTTTAACAGCCACAAGAAGGTATCGGTTGCCATTGCTGCAATCAATCTCTTCTATCTCATACCCTTGGCCCTATTTTCAGAACTCTATCAAACATTTGTGGGTATGTTTATCGCTGCCGCGTATCTTCCTGTTTTTTCGCTGGCGATATACTTCAAAGCCGGTACCCTACTGGAGCAGGAACGCTGAACCAATGAAACTGCGTCGACGCGAACTAATCTTCCTGCATGACCTTGTCATGGTGTTACTGGCCTGGGTATCGGCTTACTGGCTGAGATACAATCTGGCAGTTCCACCTGACACGCTCACCATGGCTCGCGAGATTGAGACGGCTGTGGACTGGATTCCTTTTGTCATGCTGATACAGGGAGCCGTATTCAAAACCCTGGGGTTGAACCGTGGAATATGGCGATTCTGTTCGATTCATGACGTGATCCGGATCGTCAAATCGGCTTGCCTGGGAGTTGCCTTTATTGCCGTGGTTGTATTTGTGGTGGATCGCCTGGACGATGTTCCGAGATCAATCATGCTGTTGTATGTCATGTGCCTGATATTTTTTTTGTCGCTGCCCCGATTTGTGTATCGGTTGCGGCAGGACAGAAAAGCGTCATTTCACAACGGCAAGCGGGCACTGATTGTGGGAGCCGGTATTGCCGGGGAAACCCTTGTTCGGGATTTGTTACGAATAACCGGAGCGCGGTTTCATCCCATTGCTTTCGTCGATGATGACCCGGCAAAAAAAGGGACGGAAATTCATGGTATTCGGGTTCGCGGTCACTGCGGAAAAATTCAGAACCTTGTCACCAGGCTGGATATTGAAGTCATCTTGATTGCCATACCCTCTGCAACCGATAAACAAATGCAACGATTGGT
>CAIVXW010000262.1 GCA_903910005.1 uncultured Methylococcaceae bacterium | reverse complement strand
GACAGCACCGAACAAATCCTGCGCTGCCTCGAATCACTGCAACTTCACTGGGACGGTGCGGTTTTGTATCAGTCCGAACGGCTGGACACCTACCAGGCCGCACTGGAACGGTTACGCCGTCAGGGTCTGATCTATCCCTGCACCTGTAGTCGCAGGCAACTGGAGGGCCACGGCCGGTATCCCGGAACCTGCCGTCAGGCCAAACCCGTTTCCCCTCACCCTCATGCCCTCAGAATCAGGGTTCCGGATCGAACCCTGTCGATTGGGGACGAACTACAGGGTTTGCTGGCGGTTCGGCTCGATCAGACCCGGGGCGATTTCATCGTTTACCGGCGCGACAGGGTCTACGCCTATCACCTGGCTACAGTACTGGATGACGCCCATCAGGGCATCACTCATATCGTGCGCGGCATTGATTTGCTTGATGTCACCCCGGAGCAAGCGTACCTCCGGACGGTCTTGCAACTGTCGCCACCGGCTCACGCCCATATTCCGGTACTGGTTGACCGACAGGGCCAGAAACTCAGCAAACAAAGCCACGCGCCTGCGGCATCTACCGCACGGCCTTCCCACCTGCTCTGTCGATTGCTCACCCTGCTTAAGCAAAATCCGCCGGACGGTTTAATTCAGGAAACAACTGAAACGGTACTGGATTGGGCCATCCGCCACTGGGACACGGCTCCCTTGCGCGGCGTTACCCGAACCAGCCTGCCTTGCACCGACGACTACCCTGCTCAATCGTGTCCACCATGATCGTACGTTTATACTGCTGGATTATCGTACTGTCCGGCCTCCACTTCTCCGCCCTGGCAGCAGGGCAGCCAGATCATCTCCCGCAACAACCACAACACCGGAATCAGGTTCTGGTGCAGTACCAGCCCGGAGTTACGGCTCGGGAACGTCGTGCCATCCGACACAAACTGGGCATGCAACTGAGACAACAAACCCGGCGTTCCGCCGTTGCAACGGGACAGGGCGTACTGGAATCCTGCCGCTTGTCCCGGCAGCAAAACATGCAGCGCGTGCTTTTGCGTCTGAACCGCGATGCCCGGGTACTGCACGCGGAGCCAGACTGGGTCAACCATTTTGTAGCCATCGCCAATGATGAATACATAACCGCTGGATGGCTATGGAACCTCTATGGCAACAACAGCAGCCCGGCCAGCCTGTACGGTACCCAGGCCAGTGAAAGCTGGTTACAGGGCCATACCGGTGCCAGCGATATCGTAATCGGCATTATTGATGAGGGCGTGCAAATTGATCACCCGGATCTGGCCCCCAACATCTGGAATAACCCCTACGATCAACCCGACGGCATTGACAATGATGGCAACGGCTACATCGACGACGTAAACGGCTGGGATATGTTTCACGGTGACAATACGGTATACGATGGCGGCGTCGATGGCACACTGGATCGGCACGGTACCCACATTGCCGGTATCATCGGAGCCAGGGGCGGAAACCGCATCGGCGTGGCGGGCATCAACTGGCAGGTCACCCTGATACCCTGCAAAATCGGGGAAGGTGAAAGCTCGACACTCAGCGCGATTGAATGTCTGGATTATTTCACTGATCTAAAACGGCGTCATGGTCTCAACATTGTAGCCACCAATAACGCCTGGGGAGGCGGCGGTTATTCCGCCGCACTGGAAGCGGCCATCAACCGGGCCGGTGACGCCGATATCCTGTTCGTAACCGCCAGTGGCAATAGCGGTTCCAACAATGACGTCACCCCCTATTATCCGGCCAACTACACCTGCCTCAATCCGGCGGCACTCAGGCCTTACGATTGCGTTATTGCCGTAGGCTCAATGAACAGCGTAGGCACCCTGTCCTCCTTCTCCAACTACGGCGCGACGACCGTCGACATTGCCGCACCCGGCACAGCCATATTTTCCACGGTTCCGCCCGGACAATACGACACCCTGAACGGTACTTCCATGGCGGCTCCACACGTCAGCGGCAGTATTGCCCTTTATGCTGCCAGCAAACGTGATCCACTCACCGGACAGTTACCCTCTGCCGAGGTTATTCGGCGTGCCATACTGGACGGTGCCACGGTCAATCCCAACCTGAACGGCAAAGTTACCGCCAGTCGGCAACTTGATGTCAGTGGTGCGCTGAATCAGTGAACCCTGCCGAAGCACCCCGATGCAGGTTCCGCCCTCTACTCTAGGTTCTGTTGACATAAGACAGCCGCCTGTGTAGACCTTCGTGTTTTTTCCCATGGCAAACCGACACGAACCCAGCAGCATACAATGGCAAGTAATTCATCAAATTCTACAAACCCTCCCGCAGGTGCGAGTGGGCAATGAAGCGCGTTGCCTGGCGTTTTTGAACGCCGT
>CAIVXW010000261.1 GCA_903910005.1 uncultured Methylococcaceae bacterium | reverse complement strand
CGGTCACCAGTACCGTTGCGACAGCGTGGTAGCCTTGCCGCTTTACCCGCTGCGTGCTGCGGGCATGGAATCAGCCGCATCGGTTCTGCGTGACATTGAAGCCATGCTGCCGACCTGAGCCTGAAGGTTAGTAACGTCAGTTGCGTGGTTACACCAAAAAACCTTGCACCACGTTAGTGGCCTTGGCCTGAATTCACGCTAAAATAAACCTGTTTTTAGTCTGGAAATAGTTGAAAGGAGTCTTCCGGTTATCGTCAATCCACTCAGGAGCATCGTATGCGTACCCTTGTTTTTTTGCTTTGTTCCATCCTGTTTTCCGCACGGATACAGGCTGGCGAATTGCCGGATCCGGCCATCACACCCGGAGCCATTGATCCTGAAGTCACCGCCGCAAACATTCAGGAATCCATCTGCAAACAAAAACCCGTCAACTGGAGCCAGGCGCATCTGCCACCGGCCTCCTGGATGGAGGATCTGGAAAAACAGCAGATCGAACAGTACCACTACAGTGATACCAGCCTCAGGCATTACCACGAGGATCACCTGATCCCGCTGTCGCTGGGCGGACATCCCACCGATACCAAAAACATCTGGCCACAACCGCTGGTGGCAAAATGGTCTGCCCGCAGAAAGGATTATCTGGAGGAAGTGATTACCCGCAAGGTCTGCAATGGGGAAATGCCTCTGGCTGAGGCGCAGGATTTGTTCCGAACCGACTGGATCGCCGCCTATAAAAAGCATATTGGCGACGTATCCGAGTAAATCATCATGAAAAGCTACAGAAAAGAACTCTGGTTCAACGCCCCTTCGCGCATGGCATTCATCAATATCACTAACGAAGTGCAGCAATGTCTGGCAGAAAGTGGAATCCGCGAAGGTTTGTGCCTGGTCAATGCCATGCACATTACGGCCTCGGTTTTCATCAATGACGATGAATCAGGCCTGCATCACGATTATGAGGTGTGGCTGGAAAATCTGGCCCCGCATGAGCCCATCAGTCGCTATCAACACAACCGTACCGGTGAGGACAACGGCGACGCCCATTTGAAGCGTCAGGTCATGGGGCGGGAAGTGGTGGTGGCCGTTACCGAGGGCCGTCTGGATTTTGGTCCCTGGGAACAAATTTTCTATGGTGAGTTTGACGGACGCCGCCGGAAACGGGTGCTGGTCAAACTGATCGGCGAGTAGGCATATCAGGGGTATCCAGCCAGTGGATCAACCGACAACGCGGGCAGGATGCCCGCGTCAACGCAGTTAGCGGGTCAGGGCGTTGCGGTTTCCCCGCCAAAATCCATTTTGAAGGCTTCCTTGCGAGCGAGTATGCTGGCCAGTTTGGCTGCCGGCACATAACCCGGGATCACTTCCCCCTTATCGGTAACGATCATGGGAGTACCGGATGCTCCCAGGGCGTTGCCCAGGGCGTAATGCTGACTGACCGGATTGTCACAACCTTTTTTACTGTCTGCCGGTTCACCCTTTTTGGCCTTGGTGAGTGCCTCATTGCGGTTCTTTGAACACCAGACGGCTTCAGCCTTGGACCAGGATTCAGACCCCTCTCCGGCCCGGGGGAAGAACAGGTAGCGTACTTCAATCCCTTCCTTCAGGTATTGGTCGATTTCACTGTGCAGTTTGCGGCAGTATCCGCAATCGATATCGGTGAAGACATGGACGTGGTGACTGGCGATTTTGGGCTTGAAAACAATCATCTGATGAACCCCGACCTTGTCCAGGGCTGCCAGCCGTGCCCCTGCCTGCTGTGACTCGGTGAGGTTTTTCTGATTGCGAACATCAATGACGGTGCCCTGAATGACATAGTGGCCGTCATCCGATACATACAACAGGTTGGTTCCAACCATGACCTCATACAGGCCCGGAACCGGTGAAGGCTTG
>CAIVXW010000260.1 GCA_903910005.1 uncultured Methylococcaceae bacterium | reverse complement strand
TGACTGATGCTGGCCTGATGCGCCAGCAAGGCCGGGTACGGTTCAAACCCTGACGGTTTCAGTTCGATCATGTCTCAGCCGCCGGTCACCGGTGGAAAAAAAGCCAGTTCATCACCGTCATGCAGAAAGGCTACGGATTTTACATAGTCCTGATTGAGGGCGCACAGGATATTGTCAGGCCAGGGTTGATCGGGGTTGAGCGTATGCCAGGCGTCGATGATACGGCTGCCTTCAGGCACGGCCAGCGATTCACCGGCCCGTCCCAGTTCTTCACGCAAACTGCCAAAATAGAATACTTGAATCAACATGACCGGAATAACGTTGTCGGGATAATGCAGCGTAAGGGCGAAGGCGTCATTCTAAACGGTATGCGTCTTCAAGGCGAGTGTCGGCAAAGCCGATTTCTCCTGCCACAATCCGGCGAATCCGGCTGACCCGCTCCGGTTCCAGTGCGCTCGTGCGTGCCCCCCGGCACAAGGCTCCCCGAAAACCCAGGTAATCCGGTTTGAGGGCCAGTAATTGCGGCAGGTCAGCCGGGGTCAGTGAACCGGCCAGCCCCACCAGCAAGCCGGTAGTGCGGGCGGTGGTCATGAAGGTTTGCAGACGTGCCGGGCTGACCTGTTGCGTCAGTGAGCCACGTTGTTTGTTGCGGGTGTCCAGCATCACGCCACTGAAACCCGCCGCATCCAGCCGTTGAATCAACCCGGTTTCGAGCGGATCCTCCCCGAACAGAACGGCAATCAGCCGGGTTCCAGCGGCCATCAGTGGTTCCAGCCCTCCGATCACCCCGTCCGCATCACCTCCCGGGAAAAGGCCGATCTTGACGTAATCGACACCTGTCCGGGCCATGGCGGTGACCGCTGGAATGACCTGCCGGGGCAGCAGCGGCAAATCGCCAATCGTGGCACTGAAGCAGGCGCAGCAACCGTCCTGTTTCAAGGTTGCGATGATGTGACGCACCGCATCCGGCGGCAGCCCGCCCAGGGCTCCCCGGGCCGGCTCCTTGAGGTCGATGAAATCCACCTGTTCCCGGGCAATCAGTCGGGCCTCGGCCAGATTGGCCACGCTTGCCAGCATCCGGGTCATGAGGCCGCTCCGGTCTGATAGAACCGGGTGACCGCATCCAGCAGCCAGCCCCAGGCCTCCCGTTCCGCCGGGCCCGCGGTTTTTTCCAGTCCGATGGCCAGATAAGCCAGTTCGCTGTCCACCTTGGCCCGGGGCAGACGGTTCAGTCGGGTAACCAGTATGGCCGCCTCCAGTACCGAAAACTGGGCACGGTTGAATCCGGCAAAAGCCTGCCGTTCGGCTTCGTGTACGCTGTGGCAATAAAGCACCGGTCGTACCGGATCCTCCTCGACCCGGAACAGTTCCACTTCGGTATGGCCCGGAGCCGAGACCAGACGCGGTGCCGCCACCCGGGTGGCGGCGGTCAGGGGCCAGTCGCGTTGGCGACCGGTGACGCAACCGGCAAAAACCCGTACGTCATCCACCCGGTTGATGACGGCACTGCCGGTTGCCAGCAGGTTGTCGAGTGTAATGGACGGTTTGAATGGCAGAATCCGCAGGTGATCCGCCGCCACATGCACCCCCATGGGGGCGATGTGGGGCGTACCATCGGCAGAGATCGTGGTCAGGATGATCTCGCGTATCAAGACGTATAACCTATTCCACCCGAACCGCTGCACCGCGCAGCACCTTGCCGCCCTGAATGACCCGGGCATAGACCCCGGTGCTGGGAAGGGGTTTGTCCAGGAAGGGAACCCTGACGCTGTTGTGCATGATGGCCCGCATGATATCCGGGTCACGCGGCAGGTCACCCTGGGCCAGGGTGGGCATCACACAACGGGGACAGGGATCGGTCACCTGCAGAACGACCTCATCACCCAGATACAGGGTGCGCCCCACCCAGTCATTTTCGACAAAACCGGTCTGGTCGGGCGCGGTGGCGATGACCAGGTTGGGACGAAACCGGCGGGTTTCAAAGCGGCTGCCGGGATACAGGGCCTGCAGACTGGCCAGGGTGGCCGTGGTCAGGATGTGGAGCGTGGCGTAATCGAAGAAGGTACCGTCCGGTGCGGCACCGGCCATGGCCTCCTGGGTGATGTCTTCTGCCTCACCCTCCCGCTCGGGCCAGTATTGTTCCAGCATCGGGTTACGCGGAGCCACCCGTCGCAGGCTGACTTCCGCGTTCAGGGCGGCAGACAGGATTGAGTCCAGTGCGGCATCCTCGCTGCTCACGCTACGGCCGTCAGGCAGTTGAATCCAGACCGGTGCCAGTCCGGTACTGCTGTCATGGGGGCGACTGTAACGGGCGTGCCAGGCAAAAAAGTCCGGCCACTTGCGCGGGTTTTTGGCACTGATTACCCGATCAGTGCGGGTATCGACCAGGGCATGGGCCCGGTCACCCCAGATACCGCCCGGCGTCACTTCGGCGGCATTGAGTTCTTCTCCCATCATGGACTTGACCGGATAACGCCACAGCGAGGCGATCACAGGATTTGACGTTGACATGTTTTGAGTTCTCCAGAATTTAACGTCAGTTCGGGTTAAGGACAGAGTGAATGGTCAGCGGTGAATGGCGAGTGGTGTGCCGGGAACGCGGCCATTCGCCGTTCGCACCTGCCCCGCGCCTTGTCCCGAATTCACGTAATTTATTATTGGCTGGTTGATGAACCGGGCCAGCCCGGCCATCTCCCGGATTAGTAGTGACCCGAAACAGGGGTCAGGGAGAGTATACTCCGAACCTTCAGCGTTGCGTATGGATGCCAGTCCAGTTACCCACCAGGCAGCCGTCAATCAGTGTGTATCTGACCCGCCCCTGCAGGCAACAGCCCCAGTAGGGCGTGTTGCGGCCCTGACTGTGCCAGGTCTCTGCGTTAACCGTCCAGGTTGCGGCAGGATCGAACAGGCAGAGATCCGCCGGGGCACCGGGACTCAGGTGTCCGCTCTCAAGGCCCAGAATACGGGCCGGCTGCGAGGTCAGGGCGGCCAGTGCGGTCATGATGTCCAGCGAGCCCCGGGTCACCTGATCAAGCGTCAGGGGCAGGAGGGTTTCCAGAGCGGCGATGCCAGGCTCCGTGGCCGGAAAGGTATCCCGCTTGGCATCCGGTTCATGGGGTTGATGGGCAGAGCAGATGGCGGCGATGACGCCTTCCTGCACCCCTTGACACAATGCCAGCCGGTCGGCCTCGGTACGCAGGGGCGGACGCAGGTGGTAGAGCGGGTCAAAATCCTCGACGCAGGCGTCGGTCCATTGCAACTGATGGGCGGCAACATCGGCCGTTACCCGAATTCCCTGTGTGCGGGCGACCCGAATCATCTGAACGGCACGCCCCGAACTGATTTGCGAAAAATGCACCCGCACACCGGTGTCCTCAATCAGGGCCAGTACCTGGGCCACAGCCACGGTTTCAGCCGCATGGGGAATGCCGGGCAACCCCAGGCGGGTAGCGATGGCTCCTTCATGCACACAGCCCTGATTGGCCAGATGGGGGTCTTCCGGACGGAGGATGACCAGCAGATCATAACTGGCGGCATATTCCAGGGCTCGCCGCAACACCAGCGGGTTGATGACGGCGGCGTAGGCATTGCTCACTGCCAGACAACCGGCCTGCTTCAGGGCACTCATGTCGCTCAGATCCTTGCCGTTCAGACCTCGGGTCAGTGCCCCGATTGGCAAAACCTTCACCTTGCCCGCCAGGCTGGCCCGCTCTTTCACCAGATTGACCACGGCGGCAGTGTCCAGGGTTGGCCGGGTATCGGGCATACAGCACAGGGTGGTGATGCCGGCGGCGGCAGCAGCCCGGGTTTCGCTGGCAATGGTCGCCTTGTGTTCCAGGCCCGGTTCTCCCGGTCGGGCCGCAAGATCAATCAAACCGGGACAGACCACCAGCCCGGTCGCATCCAGTTCAAGGTCGGCCTGAAACCCGTCCGGACAGTGTCCAACCGAAACGACCCGGCCACCGGCCAGGCAGACATTCAGGGTGTCATCCACGGCGTTGGCCGGATCAATGACCCGTCCGCCCCGAATGATGACACGCTCCTTCGGGGTACTCATGTTGTTTTCTCCGGGGTGATGGCGGGTTGCATTGCCATGGACATGACGGCCATGCGGACGGCAATGCCGTGGCTGACCTGTTGCAGGATCACCGAGCGGGAGCCATCGGCCACGGCGGAATCAATTTCAACTCCCCGATTGATGGGCCCCGGATGCATGATGATGACATCGGGCCGGGCATGCACCAGACGACTGTCGGTAAGACCGAAACGGCTGAAATACTCGTGCAGGCTGGGAATGAACGCACCACTCATCCGCTCCTTTTGTAACCGCAGCATGATGATGACGTCGGTGTCACGGATGCCCTCATCCAGATCACAGTACGGGGTTACGCCGAGTGTTGCGATGTCGGTCGGCAGCAGGGTGCGGGGTGCCACTACCCGGATGTCCCTGACACCCAGTATCCGCAGGGCATGAATATCGGAACGGGCGACCCGCGAGTGAAAGATGTCTCCCACGATGGCGACCTTGAGCCCTTCAAACCGTTGCTTGAGGCGGCGAATGGTAAACATGTCCAGCATGGCCTGAGTGGGATGGGCATGCCAGCCGTCACCGGCATTGATGACGCTGATATGGGGAGCCACCTGGCGGGCAATGAAATGGGCAGCCCCGCTTTCGTCATGACGCACGACAAACATGTCGACGTGCATGGCTTCCAGATTACGGATGGTGTCCAGCAGACTTTCGCCCTTGCTGGTAGCCGAGGTGGCCACATTGATGTTGAGGACGTCGGCTGACAATCGCTTGGCGGCCAGTTCAAAGGTGGTTCGGGTGCGGGTGCTGGTTTCAAAAAACAGGTTGACGACGGTTTTGCCGCGCAGCAGGGGCACCTTTTTAACCGACTGCTCGGTGACGCTGGCGAAAGATTCGGCGGTGTCCATGATCCGGGTCAGCAGTTCCCGGCTCAGGCCTTCCACCGTCAGAAAATGCCGGAGTCGACCGTCGGCCGTGAGTTGCAGGCCGTGGGGGAGGGCAGGGGGGTGAATCATGAGGATGGAGGGATGCCGGTCAGGGTCAGGGTGAGGGGATCGGGGCCGCCCAGATTGACCCGCTGCCCCGTGCCCGGTGTGAGTTGTCCGCCCCGGCAATCGGGTTGCAGCGGAATCTGGCGACCATCCCGGTCGATCAGAACACCCAGTATGATGTGGGCCGGGCGACCGTAGTCGAAAATTTCATTGAGGGCGGCCCGGATGGTGCGACCGGTGTGAATCACGTCGTCGATCAGCACAATGTTGCGGCCTTCTACCCGAAACGGCAGGTGGCTGGGTTTGACTTCGGGGTGCATGCCGATCTGGGAAAAATCATCCCGGTAGAAGGAAATGTCGAGCAGCCCGAGCGGGTCGGTCAACCCCAGTCGCTGGTGTAATCGCTGTGCAATCCAGCCGCCACCGGTATGGATGCCGATCATGGCCGGATCGTCCAGACCACGCTCACGCAGGGTGTCCCTCAGGTCGGCTTCCAGCCGATCCAGCAACCGATCAGGATCAAGGCAGGTTTCAGACAACATCGGCATTGCGCTCCGGCGTGTGGGTCAGCCAGGTTTGCAGGATCAGTTTGGCCGCCATCTGGTCCTTGACGTCGGTAAACTGGGTAGCACGCTGGCTGGGGCGTTGATTTTGTCGCAGGGGTTGCCGCTGCGCGTAAAAAATGGTGCGTGATTCGCGGGTCGACAGGGTTTCGTTCATGGTGTAGACCGGTCGCTGGAAGCGTTGCTCCAGCTCGGCACAAAAGGCTCTGATGGGTTGTACGATGGGATTTTCCTCGCCATCCGGATGGTATGGCATGCCGACCACGAAGGCCGCCGGCTTCCAGGTTTCGGTCAAACGGATGACGGCCCCCCACAGGGCGGCTCCGCTGGTGACCCGGATGGTTTCCAGTTCAGTGGCGGTACCGGTAATGCGCTGGCCTACCGCTACGCCGATGTTCCTTTCGCCATAATCAAAACCAAGGTAGGTGTTGTTGCCGTGTTCTGTCATGTCAGGCATGTCCTGCCTGCAGGGTCAGCAGGCCTATGTTTACCCCAAGCAGTCCGGCTGCCGCCTTCCAGCGTTGGGTCGAGGGTCGATCAAACAGCACCGTGGACGAGGCCGGTGTATTCAGCCAGGCGTTTTCTGCCATCTCGCGTTCCAGTTGCCCCTGTGCCCAGCCGGCATAGCCCAGGGCGATCAACACCCGCTGCGGGCCTTCTCCCACACTCAGGGCTTCGAGAATGTCGCGGGAGGTGGTCAAGGCCACTTCCGGTGAAATGTTCATGGTCGAATCCCAGTGTCCGAGCGGCTCATGCAGGACAAATCCCCGCTCGGGATGAACCGGCCCGCCGTGATACACCGGAATGGCATGGATGGCGGGATCGGTCACCTCAATGCTCATTTGCAGCATGATGTCACCCAGGGTCATATCGGAGGGCCGGTTGACGATAATGCCCAGGGCTCCTTCCGCCGTGTGCTGACACACATAGGTTACCGTGCGGGCGAAGGCAGGGTCGTTCAGTCCCGGCATGGCTATCAGAAACTGATTGGTAAAATTGTCTAGCTGTTCGATCATGTCCTAAGGGTTCACCATAAAGAAAATCAGGGAATGGCCTGTAGCCTGAAATCGTCCAAAAACCGCCAGGTGCGGGTGATGACCAGAAGGTCGGTTTGAGCCCTGAATTCGTCGGGAAAACGGGCATAGGGGGCAGCCAGGCGAACGATACGGGCCGCTGCTTCGTCGAGTTCCGGATGACCGGACGACTGGCGAATGCTGATGGTCTCTATGGAGCCATCGGCCCTGAGGCTGACGCTCAGCTTCAGGGTGCCTGACAGCCTGTTCTTACGGGCCACCTCCGGATAATTGAGGTTGCCGACCCGTTCAACCTTGCTTTGCCAGGCCTGTTCGTAGGCGGCTGTCTTGTATTTCGGTACGCTGAGTGACTCAATGGCCGTTGCCTTGCGGGCTGCCACCCGATTCAGGTTGCCACGGTTGAAGGCTTCGGACAATTCAGCGATCTGTTGACCCAGCAAACCGGCATCCAGCCGCTTGACCGGCGCAGGTGCGACGGGGGCGGGCAGCGGCATCAGGGCAGGGGCCGGTTTTTTCGGTGCCGGTTTTTCTGCCGGGTGACGAACCGCTGCCACCGGCTCAGGCCGCACCTGCCGCACCTGCCGCACCTGCCGCACCTGCCGCACAACCGGCGGCGGGGCGGGGTCGGGTGCTTCCGGGCGGGCCACCGCCTGTGGCTGAACCGGTGCTGCAACTGCAGCAACCGGTGGCGCAGACGGCATGACCGCCAGTTGCACCTCCAGGGTATGCGGTCTGGCCCGCACCGGCGGGGGCAGCGGGTTTACCAGGGTTGTCAGAATCAGCCCGTGAAACAGGCCCGCCAGCGCGAAGGCCCAGATACGCGGGTCACTGAGTTTCGACAGCACGGGTCTTGCGGGCAATCCGGTCAAGCAGGCTGTTGACATATTTATGACTCTCTGCCGCACCAAATGTCTTGCTGAGATTGATGCCCTCATTGATGACCACCCGGTAGGGAATCTCCGGTTTGTACAGCAACTCGTAAGTGCTGATGCGGACAATGGCCCGCTCGACCGGATCAATCTCGCTTAATTGCTTGCGTTCGGCAAATTCCAGCAAAATCGCATCAATGCGATCCAGTTCGGCGGGAATCCGGTGCAACAGCTCGCGAAAATAGTCCAGATCAACCCGTTCCATGACGCGCTCCTCCATAAACTGCCGCTCGATTTCCGACAGATTGTCACGGGTCATCTGCCACTGGTACAGGGCCTGAAGGGCGGCCCGTCGGGCCAGCATGCGTCCCTGGGCGAAACTCATGCCAGTTGACTCAGCACATTGACCATCTCAATGGCAGACAGGGCGGCCTCGGCTCCCTTGTTGCCAGCCTTGGTGCCGGCCCGCTCTATGGCTTGTTCAATGGTGTCGACCGTCAATACCCCAAAGGCGACCGGAAGCCGGTACTGCATGGACACACTGCTTATGCCCTTGACGCATTCGCCGGCAACGTAATCAAAGTGCGGTGTGGAACCCCGGATGACGGCTCCGAGCGTGATGATGGCATCATGTTCACCGCTGGCCGCCACTTTTTGCACCACCAACGGTAATTCCCAGGCACCGGGTACCCGGATCAGGGTAATGGCGTCCGCGCTTGCGCCGTGGCGCAGCAGGGTATCGGTGGCACCTTCAATCAGGTGATCGACGATAAAACTGTTGAAACGTGACGCGACGATACAGAAGCGACTGCCCTCAACGATCAGGCGTCCCTCAATGGTTTTGATGTTTTTCATCTAAATTTGCGCGGGAAACCCTGTCTTTCAGGACAGGGAGGGATAGCCCGTGACGCATTGCGTCACCCTGTTCCCGCAACCTCCAGCGTTGCTGCTATCTTGGGTTGTTTGAAAAAATGTTGCGGCGCACCTTGCGCCAGCATCGCCCGTCCGTTCCGGAACACCAAACCCGAATCTGCCCCCTCCGGTCAATCGACGGTCAGGTGTTCGACGATTTCAAGATTGTAACCGGAGAGACCCAGGTATTTCTTCTGGGTACCGGTTCCGAGTACCCGGAGTTTGCGTATGCCGAGATCGGCCAGTATCTGGGCACCGGTACCGGTGGTACGCCAATCCGGATTGGCGTCATCGCGGGTTGCCTGGATTTCCACGCCGTGATCTTCCATTTGATACTGATGGATGCGTTCCACCAGTGAGCGGTCGTCTTCCTCCCGGCGGATGACCACCAGTGCCCCCCGACCTTCCCCGGCAATGCGCCGCATCGCATCCCTGAGGCGCATGCCGCCATCCTGGCGGCAGGAACTGAACAAATCCCTTAGCATGTTGCGGGCGTGTACCCGTACCAGTACGGGTTCATCACCGGCGACCTGTCCCAGGGTCAGGGCCAGATGCAGGCGGTTGTCAATCTGGTCATGGTAGGCATACAGCCTGAAATGGCCAAATTCAGTGGGAAAATCACACTCGCAGACCCGTTCCACCGTGGTTTCATGCTGGATACGGTACTGGATGAGGTCGGCGATGGTGCCGATTTTGAGTCCGTAACGGGTAGCAAAGGCCTCCAGATCAGGGCGACGGGCCATGGAACCGTCGTCGTTCAGTATTTCCACAATCACGGCCGCCGCTTCCAGTCCGGCCAGACGGGCCAGATCGCAACCGGCCTCGGTATGACCTGCCCGGTTCAGCACGCCGCCCGGCTGGGCCATCAACGGAAAGATGTGGCCAGGTTGCACCAGATCGTCCGGTTTGGCATCCCGGGCTACCGCAGCCTGTACGGTGCGAGCCCGGTCAGCGGCTGAAATGCCGGTTGTCACCCCGCTGGCTGCCTCAATGGAGACGGTGAAATTGGTGGAGTGCGGAGTCTTGTTTTCATTGACCATCAACGGCAGGCGCAACTGCTGACAGCGTTCCCGGGTCAGGGTCAGGCAGATGAGTCCCCGCCCGTAGCGAGCCATGAAGTTGATGTCTTCCGGGCGGGTATGGGCAGCCGCCATGACCAGATCGCCTTCATTTTCCCGATCCTCGTCGTCCATGATGATGACCATTTTGCCCTGTTTCAGGTCTTCGATAATTTCCGCGATGCTGTTCATGCGATAAATCCGCTGTTTTTGAGTAAATCGAGACTGATGTTCTGTCGGCCTGGTTCAGCCGCCCGGTCGCCAAGCAGCAGCCGCTCCAGGTAGCGGGCCAGCAGGTCTACTTCCAGATTGACGGCCTGACCGACCACAGTGTCCCCCAGGGTAGTCACTCCCAGGGTATGGGGCACGATGTTGAGGTCGAAACGGGCACCATCGACTGCGTTGATGGTGAGGCTGATGCCATCGACCGTCACCGAGCCCTTTTCAGCCAGGTAGCGGGCCAGGTGAGCCGGAGCTTCCAGGGTGAAGCGGAACGAGCGGGCCTGCTCCTTTCGGGAAATCACCACACCGACTCCATCGACGTGGCCGCTGACCAGATGGCCGCCCAGGCGGGTGGTCGGCAGCAGGGCCAGTTCCAGATTGACCCGTCGGCCCACGCTCCAGTGAGCCAGCGTGGTGCGGGAGAAGGTTTCAGTGGAGACATCGGCGGTGAAACTGCGTGTATCCAGCTCGACCGCCGTGAGGCAGATGCCGTTGACGGCGATGCTGTCGCCTAACCGGATCGTAGCAAACGGCAAGGCATCACTGTGTATGCTGAGACGGTGATCGCCTCCCCGGGGTTCGATGCGGGTCAGGGTACCCTGGGCTTGTATGATGCCGGTAAACATGGGGTATTTAATGTGTGGGGTTGGAACTTGAGGGGGCAGGGTGACGGGTCAGGGTGAGGCGGATATCCGCGCCCATCCGGGTCACCTCGCTGATTTGCAATGCGTAGCGATCCGCCATACGGGTGAGGGCCGGCAGATGAAACAGCCCCCGGGCCTGGTCACCCAGGATGACAGGGGCCAGGTAGATGATCCATTCATCCACCAGCCCGGCCTGCAACAGGGCACCGTTCAGACCGGCACCGGCTTCCACCATCACCTCATTGCAGCCTTCCTCTCCCAGCAGGGCCAGTACCGCAGCCAGGTGGGGTCGGCCTGCACTGTCGGCCCTGACCCGTGCCACCCGAACCGTATCGGGTAGCCTGGCACCCCCCCGGCTTGAGTCCGGGGCCGTAGTAATGACCAGGGTAGGGGCACTACCGTCACACAGCGCGGCATGGGCCGGTAGCCGCAGGCGGGAATCCAGCACCACCCGCAGCGGAGGGTTGACCGGGGTATCCGCTGACTCCAGCCGCACCGTCAGGCGGGCGTCGTCTGCCAGTACGGTGTCAATGCCGGTCAGGATGGCCGAGCTGCGTGCCCTGAGTCGGTGGACATCCTGACGGGATGCCTCGCCGCTGATCCAGCGGCTCTCACCGTTCAGCAAGGCCGTGCGGCCGTCCAGGCTGCTGGCCAGTTTGCTGCGTACCCAGGGCAGGCCGGTGGTCATGCGCTGACAGAAGCCTGGGTTGAGCTGCCGGGCCTCTGTTTCCAGTAGCCCGCTGCCGGTTTCGATACCGGCCCGGGCCAGACGTACCAGCCCCTGACCGGCCACCCGGGGGTTGGGATCCTGCATGGCGGCAACGACCCGGCGGACACCGGCCGCGATCAGGGCGTCGGTACAGGGCGGCGTGCGGCCGTAGTGACAACAGGGTTCAAGCGTCACATAGGTGGTGGCTCCGTGAGCGTTCGCACCTGCGTCAGCCAGGGCGGCGACTTCGGCGTGAGCCTGTCCGGCCCACTGATGCCAACCCTCACCAACGATGACACCGTCCCGCACCAGCACACAACCCACCCGTGGGTTGGGATCGGTGGTGTACAGCCCCCGCCGGGCCAGTTCGAGGGCACGCTGCATGAACGGCCGCTCGTCCACGGAACCGGTCAGGGCGTCAGTGCCGGATTCAACCGGCATAGACCGGGTACTTTCGGCAAATGTGGGTGACATTTTCCCGGATTCGTTCGATGACCGCCGGGTTGTGGGGGTCATCCAGCACATCGCACATCCAGTCCGCCAGTGCCTCGCAGTCAGCGGCATTAAAGCCCCGGGTGGTAACCGCCGGCGTGCCAACCCGGATGCCACTGGTGACGAACGGCGATTGCGGGTCGTTGGGTACCGCATTTTTGTTGACGGTGATATGGGCCTCGCCCAATACCTGATCGGCCAGTTTGCCGGTAATGCCCTTGTCGATCAGATCGACCAGGAACAAATGATTTTCGGTGCCGCCGGACACGATCCGGTAGCCACGCTCAATAAAACGACGCGCCATGGTTTTGGCATTTTCAACCACGCTCAGTTGATAGTGCCTGAATTCAGGCTGGGCTGCTTCCCTGAAAGCGACGGCCTTGGCGGCAATGACGTGCATGAGTGGACCACCCTGAATGCCGGGAAACACCAGCGAATTGAGCTTTTTTTCGAGGTCTGGACTGGATTTGGCCAGAATCAAACCGCCGCGTGGCCCGCGCAGGGTCTTGTGGGTGGTAGTGGTGGTGACATCGGCAATGTTGACCGGGCTGGGATAAACCCCGGCGGCGACCAGTCCGGCAACATGGGCCATGTCCACCAGCAGAAAGGCACCGACCGCATCGGCAATGGCGCGAAAACGCTGCCAGTCGACCACCTGGGAATAGGCCGAAAAACCGGCCACGATCAGCTTCGGGCGGTGTTCCAGGGCCAGTGCCTCAACCTGGGCGTAATCAATGTGGCCGGTATCCGGATTCAGACCGTATTGCACTGCCTGGTAGAGTTTGCCGGAAAAATTGACCTTGGCGCCGTGCGTCAGGTGGCCTCCGTGGGCCAGGCTCATGCCCAGCACGGTATCGCCCGGTTCCAGCAAGGCCATGTAGACAGCGGCGTTGGCCTGGGAACCGGAATGGGGTTGCACGTTGGCATAACCGGCCTGAAACAGTGACTTGGCCCGCTCAATGGCAAGACGTTCAACAGCGTCGATGTATTCACAGCCCCCGTAGTAGCGTTTGGCCGGATAGCCTTCTGCATATTTGTTGGTCAATACCGTACCCTGGGCCTGCAAAACCCGGGGACTGGCGTAATTTTCGGAGGCGATCAGTTCGATATGATCCTCCTGCCGTTGCTGTTCGTTTTGGATCGCTGTCCAGAGTTCGTCATCGAACCCGGCGATCTCCATGCCCTTGCTAAACATAAGCCTGAACCTTGAGAAAATAGTAAAGTGCTTTTTATAGCACAAAACTACCGGTCATGGGGTGGGTGCATCGAAGCCAACATGCCGTTTGCCCTCGACATTGAATTATCCACAGAATCTGTGCATGACCCTGTGGATAAGTTGGTGGAAAACCGCCCGAACCCGCCTGGTATCTGCCATTTTTCGATCTGACCAAGCCTTGACCAATCCTGCCCGGCGTCTGGGTGCATGCTGTCGATTAAGGCAAAAACGCCCTTTTTTTCACCACCAGAGGCGGATATTGGTCAGTAAAACGCCTGATTTTTTCCACCCGGTTGGATGCGCGTTAACAGGTGCTGACCGCCCGGCGATGGCTGGATTGCCCGGTCGGGCCAATGACCGGATACTGGCCGTATTGTGGACAATCTGTTTGATTGTGGTCGAAGTGGCCCTGCCACCGGCACCGCAGCCGGGGCAAGGGGGCGGGAAGGTGTCAACGCAAACCGGTCACCACGGCTATACCCACCACGATCAGGCTGACTTGCTGCACGGCAGCCAGGGCGGTAGTACGTTGATGCAGGCTTGGAATCAGATCGGCGATGGCAACATAAATGAAACTGGAAGCCGCCAGTGCCAGAATGTAGGGCAGAGCCTCCTGCAGGGCATCAAGTAACCCGTAAGCCAGCAACCCGCCCAGCAGTGTCGCCAGACTGGAAACCAGGTTGTAGAGCAGAGCCTTGCCGCGACTGTAGCCACTTTGCAGCAGGATGGCAAAATCGCCGACTTCCTGAGGGATTTCATGGGCAAACACCGCCAGTCCGGTCATGATGCCCAGATTGATGTCCGTCATGAATGCAGCGGTAATCAATATGCCATCGACGAAATTATGGAGGGTGTCTCCCAGTACGATCAAGGCACCGGCGGGTTGATGAAAATGGGACTCCGAATGGGTGGCGCAGTCACCGGTGTGGCAATGTCGCCACAGCAGCAATTTTTCCAGCACGAAAAACAGCAGGATACCGCACAGAACGGTGGCAAACAGGCGGTGGCGACCGTCTATCCCGACCTGACTGATAGCCTCCGGCATGAGATCAAGCAACGCCACGCCCAGCAGGGCACCCAGGGCAAAGCTGACGCAATGCGGCAGAACCTGTCCCTGCAGTCGTGTTGGGATCAGCAGGAACAAGGAGGCTGCAAGTACGCTCAGGAAGCCACCGATCAGGGTGAAAAGGACGATCCAGAGGATGGGATTCATGATGGCCGTGTCAAATTATGTGATGTTATAGCATTTTGCCGGGTGTTCAAAATTCCGGGGTTAGCCGTACACTCGCCACCCCGTGGGGGCCGATCATCCTTATATGGTCAATGTGAATTCGGGATAGGGGGTGAATGGGGAATGGTGAATGGGGAAGAATGCTTCACCCCTCACCCCTCGCCCCTCACCCTATGCCCAATATGTTATAAAGTATCATTTTAATGACGGTCTCCGGTTACCTTGACAAGTCAATTTTTGCCGGATAGCCTTTGCGCCTTAAATTTTTTGCAGTGGTATCACTGTGGCACCTGGCTGGGTGCCGATCTTCGGGACGATAATCAAATCAGTGTTGGGATCAAGGGGGAC
>CAIVXW010000259.1 GCA_903910005.1 uncultured Methylococcaceae bacterium | reverse complement strand
GGATTTAGCCCGCGCACTTTTAACCTGCAAAAAATAACCGGCCAGCGGGGCCAGGGAAATTCCCGGGTCGCCCTGATTTCGGTACAGGTTGATACCCGGGCACTGGCCAGCGGCGATGCCCTGATAACCCAGTTGGCTCGACCGGCTCATACCTTATTGAAACTGGCGACCGATTGGGAAAGAACGAACCCCCTTGGTAACGTAATGGGAGACTGGTTCTACGAATTGTTACAAAAACTGGAGCAAGAGGATGAAAGCTGGCTTAACACAAAAATCCAGGTTGAAACCAGAAACCAGCAAACAACGGGATCCGAGACATCCAGACGGGATGCTTATGCCCGTGATTTAATCGGTGATCGTTACTGGCTGGATAAAAAAGATGAAGACGGTCGTTTCCAGGGCACCCGATTTGAACAAGGACTCGCAGTCGCCCAATCCTTTTTCCTCCGCGAAGGCCGCCATCTTCCCAAAGACCTTAAACTCTACCGCCACGACGGTGATCGTCTGGCCCTGTTTGCCCAGCGCAAGCACCCCTCGCCGGCCCGTCTACAGCGGTTATGGGATGATTTGCGGGCATTGTGGACAACCCTGCTCACTGAAATTGCCGGGCAACTCGGGGATGCCGTGATACCGCTGTCGCTGGATGCCAGTGGGGTGCGGTTTCTGGTGGCCGCCCAGGATGCCACCCCGGTCATCGCGCACATTGAAAAACTGCTGGCCACCCGTCTTAACAAGATACGCGGCGGTTTTGCTCCGCAGGTTTCCTGCCTGGTATTCAGGGAAAAATTCCCGCTCTACCTGGGGCTGGATGCCATTTATCGCATGGAACAGCGTATTCCCCGCCTGCCGTATCAGGCATGGATACTCAAGGCCCGTGAAAAACTGCCGGATCAACGCCGCCAACTGGTCTGGCAAACCCCGCAGGGTGAAGTGACCTGGACCGTGGATTTGCACACCGGCGACCCCTCGCAGGACGACCTCTGGCATCCGCATGTCATTCGTAGCCACCGGGCGGATGGCAGTGAAATCGTGGGGCCGGATCGGCTGACGCATATCGACAGGCTGGAACCCGGCGATACCTGCCTGATTCCACCGGCTACCTTTGATTTCATGGTGCTGGAGGGCGGGATCCGCCGTTATCAGATTGCCTATGAAGCGCGGGAAGACCAGTTATACCGGCCCCATCTGGTATTCGGCCAACAGGGTCAGGCGGTGGGACTGCTGGAACAGTTTGGTTCTCTAACCACCCTGGTGAAACGCACCGGCTGGAAATCCAGCCAGATCAAGGCTTTGCAGGGCGAAATGATCGAACTGTACGAAAAATGGGTGCGCGATGCCCCTGCCAGCCTGCGTACAAACGGGCAGAACGCCTGGCGTGTCCACATTGAGGCCATGTTGCTGCGTTATCTGCCGGGCAAAACTCAGGCACCGCTGCGGGCCGAAATGCTGGAAGCCGTGCAGAATGGCCGTTTCTTCGATGCCGTCGAGTGGACGACCTTCATCAGCAAGGGCGAGACCACGCCATGAATGCGGTACTCCGCCCTACCACACCGCCACTGCCGGTCTGGCCGCTGCGGGTGGATCAATACCATCAGATGATTGCCACCGGCGTGCTGACCGAAGACGACCCGGTGGAACTGCTGACAGGCTGGCTGGTACCGAAAATGCCCAAAAATCCCGCCCATCGTTTGAGTACCCAGTTACTGCGTGACTGGATTGCAGCCTGTTTGCCACCGGGCTGGTTTGTAGACAGCCAGGAACCCCTGACCACCCCGGATAGCGAACCCGAACCCGATGTGATGGTCGTGCGGGGAACCCGGCGGGATTATGCGAGCCGTCACCCCTTGCCCGCCGAGGTGCCGGTCGTGATGGAAGTGGCAGACACCAGTCTGCAACGGGATCGCACCCTGAAACAGGCCGTGTATGCCCGGGCCGGTATTGCCGAATACTGGATCGTAAACCTGCCGGAGCGGCAGATCGAAATCTACCGCCAGCCGGATGGCCAGGCGACGTATACCGACTGCCGGATTTACAAAAACGGCGATCAGGTCACGTTTTATCTATCAGGTCAGTCCATGGGCAGCCAGGCGGTTGCCGGATTGCTGCCCTGAGTCATTCATCTCAAACAGGAGCTGTTGTTCATGAAGTCATGTCCCTTGTTTCTTTACGCCCTTGATCCTACCCACATCGGTGCCGGTGGTTACCGCCTGGGACGGGTTGACCTCACCGTATTGCGTGATGCCGCCACCCAGTTACCCAAAATCCCCGGCAGTTCGCTGAGCGGGGTGACGCGGGCAGCCGCCATTTACAGTTTGCAGGATGCTGCACAACGCAACATGGCGCAGGAGTATGCCCGGGCCACGATTGACCCCAAACAACAAAACCAGAAACGCCCGCACCCCGGCAGCGAAGACCCGGTGGCGCAGATTTTTGGTTATGCCGAAGGCGATGAAAGCGGCAGTTCCCGGATCGGCATGGTGAGCTTCCGGGATGCCGAGATTTTTGCCTTCCCGGTGCCCACCATGCTGGGACCGCGCTGGATTACCACGCCGTTTCTGCTGGAACGGGCCGGGTGCAAGCTTGATCCGAAGCTGAAGCCTGAAGATGAAACCGGCGTATTCATGCAGGGCAAAAAGGCCGGCAATGGCCAGCGGCTCAATCTGGGCTGGCTGTTACTGGAGACCCGGACTGCGGAGATTCCATTCCCGCCGGAACTGCTGGCAGATTCGGCCATGAGTTACGTGCGTGATCATCTGATTCTGGTGCATGAAAACCTGTTTCCGGCCCTGGTCAATGCCAATCTGGAAACCCGCACCTCGGTCTCCATCGACTTTGAAACCGGGGCTGGTGTCGACGGTGCCCTGTTCACCTATGAAGCCATGCCACGCGGCACCCTGTACCGGGGACAAATCGACTTTGACGACCTGCGCTTTCCTGACCTCTACCATCGCGGCAAGACCCTGGTTGAACACGGCCTTGCTCTGGCCTGTCAACTCGGCGTAGGTGCCATGACCACCCGGGGCTTTGGCCGTATGCAGCCCGTGTTGATTACTTCAGCCACAGGAGCCTGATCATGTTGAACCTTGAACCCCTGGCGGCCCGGGCCGCCAATGCCATGGTCGATCTCCAGGATGCCAAAACCTCGGAGAATGTCATGACCAAAGCCCTGGCGGTGCTGACTGAACAGGGGGTCTATGCCTTCGGGCTGTTTCTGGCGACCCGCAAGCCGAAGGAAGCCAATGCGGTCACGTTAATCCATACGCAAATCTGCAACCTGCTTCGGGATACCGGTCTTTACACCGGCCCCACCAACGACAAGCCCACCTATTACCGGGGCATCAGCGATGTGCGGCAGGGTGAAACCCCGGTGGATGCCCTGCGTCGCCTGCTGCTGACCAAGCAACTCATGGAAATCACCCTGACCTATGGCCGCTACCATGCCAAGGCGATGAACCATGACTAACCATCGCTTTGCCGCCTTTACCCTGAATCTGGTTACACCGCTGCATCTGGGCAGTGGCCGGGCTGGCATGGTGGCCAAAAGCCATGCCTTTGTCCCGGCCCACCTGTTCAGCTATGCCCTGGCAGCGCAGTATGGGCGTCGTCATGGCGGTCAGCCGACCGATTTCGAGACCGGCCTGGCCGCAGTCAACGCGGCTGTCCGGTTTGGCCCGGCCCTGATGCTGAATGACCAACGGCAGATTGCAGCCGACTGGCTCGATCACCCGCAACGCTACCTGAGTGGCCAGCATCATGTTGCCCTGGAACTGGATACCCGCAGTGCCGCCGACAGTGCCCTGTTTGAAACCGAATACCTTTCCACCCACTACCTGGCAGGTTCCGACAAAGGGAAACCGCTGCGACTGGGAGGCGGGATGTGGTTTGCTGAAGAGACCTTT
>CAIVXW010000258.1 GCA_903910005.1 uncultured Methylococcaceae bacterium | reverse complement strand
ATCTGGAACAGGATCTTATTTCGATGGCACCTACTCCCCTATCATAGAAGTCGGTAATGGTTCTGCAGCTGGCGTTGGCACTGGTGGGATGTCCATGCTGTATTTCAATGGGTATGGTTCATGGAACTATATCTGGGATAACAATAAGGTTGACAATGTTAATGTCAACGATGGCTCTTGGCATACTTTTTCGATGAAAAGATCCGGAGGAAAAGGTTCTTTTAGTATTGACGGAAGTACTACATCTGACATATTAAGCATACCAAATGATAAAGCCTTAATTGATCTGAGGAACTTACGTATCGGGCGGTGGGCTGGCAACGATTTAACTGATAATAATTTTACGGGCTATATTGACGATCTAAAAATAGAAATTCTGGATTCACAAGCAATCACCAACCCTATCCCTGACAACAAACAAGATACTGTCAGCATACCTGGATTGGTGAATACAGGAGCAGGTTTAAGTAATGGTGATCTTGATCGCAATTATCAATTTATAAAGATACAAGGCACAGCTACTGGAACCTCTGGTTATAGCATTACACAAGCAAATAATACTTGGCCGATTGGAGATGGATGGATTTTAGATAATAAAACTTCTCATTGGCTCACCCCCTCTTCAAATCCTTCTCAAAGTTACGACAACTCTTCAGATGGATTGTATAACTGGTCTCTTGAATTTGATTTGTCTGGATATAACCCAAAAACAGCTTCATTTTCTGCTAGAGTAGCTGCTGACGATAGTGTCCAGATAAAACTTAACGGCAATCCAATAAAAACAGTAAGTTCAGCGACTGCATTATCAAAATTCACCAACTTCTCCGCTAATAGCGGATTTCTTGATGCAAAAAACGAACTGGAATTTATTGTTACAAACAATAAAGGAGGCGTATATCCCAATCCGGTCGGATTACGAGTTGAATTTATATCGTCAAGCATTCAGAAGAATAGTAACTCCGAGCCGACAGGAGTGGTTGAGTTATCTGGTAACTTCACCCAAAACCAAACCCTTTACGCCGACACCAGCCAGATTACCGATGCCGATGGTCTGGGCGCATTCAGTTATCAGTGGCAGCGTTCAGCCGATGGCAAAACCTGGAAAAACATCGGCGGTGCCAGTCAGAATCGTTATGACCTGAGTGCTGCGGATGTGGGCCAGTCGGTGCGGGTGGCGTTACGTTACACCGACGGCAACGGCACGGCGGAGACGGTTTACTCGGCGGCTTCAATGACGATTGCCGGTTCCAACCATCTCCCCACCGGCTGGATTAGCGTGACGGGCTTGATTCAGCAGGAGCAAATGCTGGCAGTGGATACGCAGAACCTGAGCGATGCCGATGGCTTGGGGTCGTTCCGTTATCAGTGGCTGGCGGACGGAACCGCGCTGGACAAGGCTACCGGGAATACGCTGGTTTTGACGGAAGCCCAGGTAGGAAAGCGGATCAGCGTTGCGGTCAGTTATACCGATGGTCAGGGCACGGCGGAACAGGTGAGCAGTGCGGCCAGCGCGGCGGTGGCGAATGTCAACGATATACCCACGGGGACTGTCACCATCAATGGCAAAACCCAGTCAGGCAATGTCTTGACCCTGAGCCAGAATCTGGTGGATGCGGATGGTCTGGGGTTCTTCAGCTATGAATGGCTGACGGGTGGCAAGGTGCTGGGTACCGGGGATCGGTATACCCTGACTGCCGCTGAGGTCGGCAAGACCTTGAGCGTGACCCTGCATTACACCGACGGACATGGCACGGCAGAACAGGTGAGCAGTGCGGAAACCGGGATCGTCACCGCGACAGCGACCTTGATCAAGGGCACAGCGCGGCATGACAAGTGGATCGGCAAAGCCGGGGATGAACGCTTCGACGGGCTGGCGGGTAACGATACCCTGAGCGGTCTGGCCGGGAATGACAGCCTGATTGGGAATACCGGCAATGATTCGCTGGATGGCGGGGTGGGCAATGACAATCTGCGCGGCGATGCCGGTAACGACATTTTGCTGGGCGGTTCCGGGGATGACAGTCTGGATGGCGGTTTTGACAATGATCTGCTGGATGGCGGGAACGGCAACGATACCTTGCAGGGTGGAACCGGGATCGACACCCTCAAAGGCGGCGAAGGCAATGACCTTTACTTCGTGGACAATTTCCGCGATCAAATCATCGACGTGGCCGGGGCTCTGGGCGGGAATGATTCGGTGCAGAGCAGCCGCAACTATACGCTGCCGGTCAATGTGGAAAACCTGCTGCTGACCGGGCTGCAAAATCTCACCGGAACCGGCAACGATGCGGCCAACCGGATCACCGGCACTAGTGGCGATAATGTGCTGGATGGCCGTAATGGTAACGATGCGCTGGTGGGCGGGAACGGCGACGATACCCTGATCGGCGGCGGTGGCGTGGATACACTGACGGGCGGCGATGGTTCCGACACCTATCAGGTGAGCAGCATGGAGGATGCGATCATCGAAAATGCCAAAGACGGGGATCAGGATGTGGTTGAGAGCAAGGTCGATTACGAACTGGGCGACAACATCGAGGTGCTGGTGCTGCTGGATGCGGCCCTCACCGGCTATGGCAACGGGCTGGATAACGTGCTGGTCGGCACTGCCAACGCCAACGTGCTGAATGGCGGCGACGGCGATGATTCCTTACAGGGCGAAGCCGGCGATGACAGCCTGGACGGCGGCACCGGTGATGACACGCTGGACGGCGGCGAGGGTCAGGATGTGGTGATGTATAGCGGCGAGTTGAGCGACTACAAAATCACCTACGATCAGGACAGCCAGAGCTGGCGGGTTGAAGACGTGAATCTGGCCGACGGTCAGGACGACGGCACCGACACGCTGACCGGTATCGAAATGCTGGCGTTGGCGGATCAGGATTATCCGCTGCTGGTGGGGGTGGTGACTGGTGAATGGTGAGTCGCACCGCCCCGTTGCGATTTTTCTTTTGCCATTACTACCACCTGCGCCAGCACATATCTCTATTGATGTACTCCCATCGTACCCCAATACTGAACAGGTCACTCCCGTTACCCGGCGAGGTAAAATGCGGATTCAAGACGAATTCCGTGTGTCCAATTTTGGAGGCGGACAGGAGTAAATGTCATTTTTCAATCCTGTAGAGTTCAGGCGCATTTTACGTTCTTTGACCATGCCTACCTACCACATGGCACTGATGTGACGCCCAACGTTACGGTAAGGGGCACGCCGATAACGAAAGCGAAACGAAGCCACCGGACCTTGAGAAGCACCCGCCGTAGCCAGCAAAGGGAGGCAGCATGGAGTAGCGGCAACAAAGGCCGCAAAAATACCGCCGATGGTGCCAGCTTTATCAAGATGGTGGAGTGTTCCTGACATTTTTAACTCCTATAACGATTAGTAATGTTGAGAAGTTTAAACGCCGTAGCCAGGTACAGTAAATAGCTTTTCAGACATCGCTGCGATTTCATGGATTTTGATGCCTAACGTTTGAGCTAACCGGCGTGCAAAAGCAGAGCGAAGCGGCACTTTTGCACGTCCGAGTTGAGCGATTTGTTAGGGCGCATTGTATGGGCCAAGAAACCGCATCCCGTTGAAGTGGATCAGGTGCGACGGCGCATCGGCCACCCACACCTCCGTCTCCCATGCGATTTCGCCAAGGTAACGGCCCATGATGGAGCGATTCGGGAAGGCGGTCACATAGACCAGCCCGGCCTTGGAACCGGCGAAGAGCTTGGCGAGTTCGGCGTGGCGCTTGCCATCGACCGGGCCGTGACTGGTGACGGACTCCACCAGCAGCAGCCAATTTTTCTCGGTGAAGTGCAAGACCACATCGGGCATCTTGCCGTGTGAGTCCGCATCCACGCCCAGCTCGGCCAGCAGCGCGGCGTCGAAGTAGCCCCACTTGTCACCGGTGTCCCCGGCATAGACCAGCACGCTACCCGGCGCAAAGCGGGGCGCGAAGTCCTCAATGATGGCCCGGATGAGTTCGCTGTGTTCGCCGGGGCTGAGGGAAATTTCCTTCCCCGGTGCGATTTCAACCGGGATGCGGTTCTGCTCGCGTTCCATCGCATATTTGGCAACCAGCGTTTCACGCACGGCCAGATAGGCGATGAGGTTGTCGTGCCACTGGTCGGTGCCGAAGCTGCGCAGCAGCTTGAGGGCGGCGGGTTCGACTTGATAGACAGCCTTCGGGCTGTTCACCGCGCGGTCTGGCTTGTCCGGGTTGTAGAGGGCCACGCCAGCGTCGCAGAACTGGTGCATGGTCTGGCGGCGGAACGTCTCGCGGGTGTTCGGCGCGTACTCCTTGCCGTAGTGCTTCCGTGCCCAATCCATGATCGGCGTGATGCCAACAAGCGGGTTTTCTGCCTGCGCCCACGGCTTGCCCGGCGTGAGGTTCAGCAGGGCCAGCAGTGACAGGGCGGATCGCTCGTTCTGCTGCGCTCGGGGTAGGCCCAGGGAAATGATGATCTGGTGGGTGGCCTCGATGTATTCGTTCTTCTTGTCGGTCATGCAGTCAGCTTCCCTAGTTGTTCATCAATCATTTCCTGCGTGATTTCGGTGTGCTGCTTGGCCCACTGGCCGAGCCCGATCAGTGCCTCACGGCTCGGATACTTCATCAGCTTGAGGTCGGTTGCGTTGACCTGCGTGTGGCCGTTGAAGCGGCGGAAGCTCTCGTCCACGGCGGCGGTGTTCAGGAACACGGCTAGCCCTCGGGCCAGAAGCTCCGGCAAGCCGCGCTTGTTCTCATGAAAGAGGTTCATGTGGTTCTCGAA
The DNA here is from genome assembly GCA_903910005.1 of uncultured Methylococcaceae bacterium. Lineage (GTDB taxonomy): Bacteria > Pseudomonadota > Gammaproteobacteria > Methylococcales > Methylococcaceae > CAIVXW01. The sequence goes on along the minus strand of CAIVXW010000258.1, from coordinate 532 downwards.
GCCCAGCACGGTATGGCTGCCAAAGGCCGCAGGATCAACCACGCTCGCCACCACGCGGCGCTTCTCTTCCTTCGATGAGAAGCGTCGCACCACGCAATAAAAGCCGTTCGGATAAAGCCACTTTTCCGTCTCGGCGTTGTGCAAGATAGCGTTCGGCTTCTTCAAGCCAGGCACCGGCCACACCGTCCCGGTGATGCTCAAGTGGCCGGGATAGAGCAGCGGCACCGTGCCCTCTTCTGGCATGTCGCGCAGATGCTCTTTCAGCCGGAAGTCCACCACAGGCCCGGTCGATACCTTGATGCCAAGATCGGCCAGCGAGTAGCGCACGGCGGACGATAGCTCTATGGTGCTTTTCTCGGTGGTGGTTGGCACATGGATAAACCGCTCGGGGTCATCCGGGAACACGATCCGGTCAAACGGGTGTTCGTTCGTCGCAAGGTCGGTGAAGCTGTCGTCGGTCGAAGTGGTGATCGTTACCGGACCCTGCTGGCCGCCACGCTCAAGGCGGATGATGACGTTCTCTTGCAGCACT
>CAIVXW010000257.1 GCA_903910005.1 uncultured Methylococcaceae bacterium | reverse complement strand
GGGCTGTTGCACGGCGGCAACCGGATAATCCGGCCGGAGGCCGTGGGGATGCAGCAGACCCGCCTTGTAGAGCAGGATCAGCCAAAAAAATAACCCCAGCGACAGGGAAATACGGGCGGTGAGTGCCCGGACAGTGCGATTGGATTCCGCGTTGTCCCTGTCCTTGTAAAGGTAACGCAGTGCCAGTGCCAAACTGGCGATGATGGCTGCAAGCAGTAAAATGATCAAAATTTTCATGAAAACCTGTCGGTATGCCGGCGAACTGTGGACACATCACGATCATGCGGAATTATAGCTTCAAACCGGGCCGGTTCGCTTCGTTGGCCTGCCTGATTTTTTGGTCGGGTTTTGTCGGGCTGGGATATTGGCAGTTGCAGCGGGCAGGGGAAAAAATCACCCTCATGGCGCAGCGAGTCCGGCAACTGGAGGCTCCGCCACTTTCCCTGACAGCGGCCACCGGGCTGACCCGGGACGATCGTTTTCGCCGCATCGAGGTGACGGGAACCTATGACACCGACCATCCCCTGTTGCTGGACAACCAGATTCATCACCAGCAGGCGGGTTACCATGTGCTGTGGCCACTGGCCATCGAGGGCAGTGACCGCCATATTCTGGTCAATCATGGCTGGATTCCTGTCGGCACCGACCGGGCGAACCTGCCGCCATTGACCCGACCGGATGCGGTGGCCACCGTGACCGGAATCCTCGATCACTTTCCGCAGCCCGGGCTTAAGCTCCCCGGTAGCGAAATTCCTTCCCCCGGCTGGCCTGCCCGTCTCCTGCGTCTGGAAGCCGGGGCACTGCAAACCCGGCTGGGTTACCCGCTGCTGGCCTTTCAGCTATTGCTGGACGAAAACCGGCCGGGCACTGAACTGCGTGACTGGAAAATGCCTGATCTGGCCCCGGAAAAAAATCAGGGCTACGCCCTGCAGTGGTTTCTGTTTGCCGGTGCCACCCTCTTTATTTACATCCGGCACGGCTTCAAAAGCAGGCCTGCCCCCTGTCCACCCGAAAACGCTGCCCAATCCTGACCATGAACTCACCCACCTCCTCGACCCGGCGGGGTCGTCTTGTCATTGTCATCATCGCCCTGTTGACCTTTGTCCCCATGCTGCTGGCCTGGTATTACGCCAATCATCCCGAACTCATCAACCGGCACAGCAATTATGGTCATTTGATTCAGCCCCCCCTACCCTTCGAGCAGGACGGTGTGGGCATTCTGGCGGCCAGCCCCGCGCCCCTGGAGGACATCCGGGGCCATTGGGTGTTAATCCAGGTGGCAGTGCAAGGCTGTGAGGCCGTTTGCGTCGATACCCTGCATAAAACCCATCAGACCCGACTGATGCTGAACAAGGAAATCAGCCGGGTCAGACGCCTGCTGGTGCTGCCGGATCACCGCGCCGGCTGGCAGCCCCCGGCCGGGGAAGCCACCGATCAAAGCCTGGTTCTGGTCACTGCGACCCCGGCCCGCCTGCAGGCTTTGAGGCAGGTTGCGGGCGGATCGCTGGCAGACGACGGTTTGATCCTGATGGATCCCCTGGGCAACCTGATACTCCACTACGACAGTGGTTTTGATCCCTACCGCCTGATCAAGGACCTGCAACACCTGCTCAAGGCTTCACGGATTGGCTGAGTCGCCCATGCAGGAAACCTTCTCCAAAAGTCATAGCCCGCTGATGCAGCAGTATCTGCGTATCAAGGCGGATCATCCCGAGCGTCTGTTGTTTTTTCGCATGGGCGATTTTTATGAATTGTTCTTCGACGATGCCAGAAAGGCCGCCCAACTGCTGTCCATCACCCTGACCAGCCGGGGAGAATCCGGCGGGCAAAAAATTCCCATGTCAGGCATTCCCCACCACGCGGTGGACGGCTATCTGGCCAAGCTGGTCAAGCAGGGTCTGTCGGTCGCCATTTGTGAACAGATGGGCGATCCCGCCCTGAGCAAGGGGCCGGTCGAACGCAAGGTGGTCAGAATCATCAGCCCGGGTACCCTCACTGAAGACGGCCTGATGGAAGAACGACGCGATCAGGGGCTGTTGGCAATTGCCGCCCAGGGTGATGCCTATGGCCTGGCGGTGCTTGATCTGGCTGGAGGCCGCTTCAGCGTGCAGCAGGTGGTCGGGCTGGAAAGCCTGCTGGGTGAGATTGAGCGACTGGATCCCGCAGAACTCCTCTATAGCGAAACCTGGACCATTCCGCAGGCTCTGGCGTCCCGACGGGGGTTGACCCGCCGTCCGGCCTGGCACTTTGACCCCGAAAGCGGCCGCAACCTGCTGTTGCGCCAGTTCAAGACCCACAGCCTGGCCGGATTTGGCTGCGAACACCTGACCGAAGCCATCGCCGCCGCCGGTTGCGTGCTGCAATATGTGCAGGAAACCCGGCAAAGTGAGCTGCCCCACATCCAGGGATTGCGGGTGGAAAATCCGGCGACGGTGGTGGTACTGGATGCAGCCAGCCGACGCAATCTTGAACTGGATTACCACCCGGCGGGGCGGCATGAACTGACCCTGTTCGGCATACTGGATCAAACCGCCACCGCGATGGGCGGGCGTCTGCTGCGGCGCTGGCTGCATCAGCCGTTGCGGGATCAGGTTTTGCTGTCCCGGCGTCTCGATGCCATTGCAAGCCTGATCGCTGACCAACAATACGCTTCGATTCAGGAGGTTCTCAAGGGAGTTGGGGATCTGGAGCGCATTGTCAGCCGACTGGCCTTGCGTTCGGCCCGTCCCCGCGATCTGGTTACGTTGCGGCAAACCCTGCAACTGTTACCGTCACTGCAAACCCTGCTGGAGCCCCTGGACACACCGCTGTTACGGGAAACCGGCGAAAAAATCCGCGAACAACCCACACTGTTGACCCTGCTGCAACGTGCCATTGTCGACAATCCGCCGGTACTGATCCGCGATGGCGGCGTGATTGCGGCCGGATTTGACCCGGAACTGGACGAATTGCGTGATTTAAGTGAAAACACCGAACGCTACCTGCAGGAACTGGAGCAGCGCGAACGGCAACGTACCGGCCTGTCCAGCCTCAAGGTCAATTACAACCGGGTACAGGGGTTTTACATTGAATTGTCCCGCACCCAGTCGGATCAGGTACCAGCCGATTACCAGCGGCGGCAAACCCTGAAAGGCGCGGAGCGTTACATCACCCCTGAACTCAAGCAATTTGAGGACAAGGTGCTGAGTGCGCGGGACAAAATGCTGACCTTTGAAAAAAACCTGTATGAGGGTCTGCTGGAACGGCTGGGCTACGATCTGGCTGCGCTGCAGCAGTGTGCCGGGGGCTTGTCCGAGCTGGACGTGCTGGCCAATCTGGCTGAACGGGCCGACCGCCTGGGTTACACCCGCCCCTGCCTGGTGGCCGAATCCGGTCTCTGCATTGAGGGCGGTCGTCATCCGGTGGTTGAATCGGTCGTGACAGAGGCCTTTGTGGCCAATGATGTCGAACTGAATCCGGAACGGCGCATTCTCATCATCACAGGGCCGAACATGGGGGGCAAATCCACCTACATGAGGCAAACTGCCCTGATTGTACTGATGGCCTGCGTGGGCAGTTTCGTACCGGCCCGTTCAGCCCGGATCGGGCCGATAGACCGCATTTTCACCCGCATCGGTGCTTCGGATGACCTGGCCAGCGGTCGCTCCACTTTCATGGTGGAAATGACCGAAACCGCCAACATCCTGCACAACGCCACCGATTCAAGCCTGGTTTTGATGGATGAGATCGGGCGGGGTACCAGCACCTTTGACGGGTTGTCACTGGCCTGGGCAACTGCCGAGCATCTGGCCCGCAGTCTCAAGGCCTATACCCTGTTCGCCACCCATTACTTTGAACTGACCAGCCTGCCGGACGAATGCCCGCAGGCGGCCAACATCCACCTGGACGCGCTGGAATACCGGGACAGTGTGGTTTTTCTGCATGCGGTCAAACCGGGCCCGGCCAATCAAAGTTACGGCCTGCAGGTCGCCACGCTGGCCGGTGTGCCCGCAAGCGTGGTGCAGAAAGCCCGGGCAAAACTGGCCAGCCTGGAGCAACATCCCCAGACTGCCCGGCCCGAACCGGCAGCACGTCAGCAACTGGATTTGTTTGCAGCGAATGAGCCGCATCCGGTAATTGAAGCCTTGCGGGAAATACGTCCGGATGACATCACCCCGCGTCAGGCCCTGGATCTGCTGATCCGCCTGAAGCAACTGGCAGGAGAGTAGTGCGGGCGTCCTGAGTGAACACTGCCTGCCACTCCCACCGGCTTTCAAAACTGGACACCCGCAGGGCTTGTTCATTAGTGGGGTACGATGGCAGTAATCCCTAATCCCCAACCCGGCCAAATTCGGCGATGGTTGCTTCCGACAAGGGGTGATCGCCCATTTCCCGCAGAAGGGCCAGGGGCAGAGTGAGGTCGTGGGCACCGGCAGTGAGGGCTGCGACTACCTCAGCCGGTGTTTTCAGGCTGGCTACCAGGAGGGTTGTGGCGGTGTCGGTGGCGTCAATCACGGCCCGCATGGACTTGACCAGCATCAGCCCGTCGCCTTGCAGACGGGTGCTGCGATTGACGTAGGCGATGCTGTAGTGGATGTTGGCTGCCGCCGTCAGGAGGGTTTGGGCCGCGCTGTAACTGGCCGTCATGCCCACCTTGATGCCCTCCCGGGTCAGTCGGGCGGCCAGTTCCAGATTGTCGAAGGTCATGGGTATCTTCAGGCCGACGTTGGGGCGCAGGGCCACAAACTGGCGGGCTTCCCGTTCCCGCTCGGCCAGTGTCGGTGCATTCAACTGATAGTAAACCGGGCCGGGACACAGATCGGCCAGTTGGGCTATGATGTCTTCCGGTCGGCCCTCGACCTGGGCCATGAGGTTGGGATTGGTAGTGATACCGGCAATGAAACCGAGCGACAAGGCCGCCCGGGCGTCGGCAACGGAAGCTGAATCCAGCAGAATGGACATGGTGAAACCTGACAGGTCAGAAAAAACGGGCCAATTATTTCATATTTGATGAATGGCAGGTGGTGAATAGCGAATGGTATGCCGGAAACGCGGCCATCCTGACGGCCGGTGGGTAAAGGGTGAATGGTATCCCGGGAGTACTGCTAGCCACTCGCCACTCACCACTCGCCACTTTCAACCCTGCCCCCGAGGTATTCCCCATGACTGACCAAACTGCCCGGATAAGCCCCTTTATCGACGCCGCCATGGCCTTGCTGGAACAACACGCTACGGAGGTAATGGCACTGGATCAGGCCATTGGCGACGGCGATCACCTCATCAACCTCCAACGCGGATTGCAGGCCCTTCAGGCCGAGGCCGCCACGCTGGATTCGCTGGACTGGCCGAGTGCCCTGCAAAAAACCGGACAGATCGTGATGACGCAGGTGGGAGGAGCCTCCGGGTCACTGTATGCCACCCTGTTCCTGGCGATGGGGCGAACCCTGAAGGATCAGCCGCCGGATCGGCTGCACTGGGCGCAGGCCTTCGCTGACGGGGTGGAAGCCGCCCGGCAGCGGGGAAAATCCGCCGAGGGCGACAAAACCCTCATGGATGTCTGGATACCGGTGGCGCGGGTACTGGAACAGGCAGCCCGGGAAAACTGGCCGACGCCGTCCCTCTGCCAACAAATCAATGAGGCGGCGGCCCAGGGGTGCGAAGCCACCCGCGACCGGGTCGCCACCCGGGGTCGGGCCTCGTTTCTGGGCGAACGGGCCATCGGCCACATCGACCCCGGTGCCAGAACCAGCCAGTTGTTGCTGCAAGCCATTACCGCCGGTATATCAGCCTGAGCCGGGCAAAGGCCAGATCAGGCAGGAGCGGTTCCGCCGCATAAAAGCTAAAAGAGTCACGGAATATGCATTTTGAATGGGATACGAAAAAAGCTACAGCGAATCGGCGCAAACATGGCGTTACCTTTGAAGAAGCGACCAGCGCATTGCGCGATGCGTTTTCGGCCACTGCTCACGACCCTGACCATTCGGATGACGAGGAACGATTTGTAACCTTTGGTATTTCTTCCAAAGGGCGATTACTTGCGGTGTCACATACCGACAGAGGTAATGCAATTCGCATCATATCGGCACGACTGGCAACCAATGCTGAGAGGCAAATTTATGAAGAAGGTTAAATCAGAAATGACAGACGAACTTAGACCAGAATACAAACGATCAGATTTCGGTGAAATCGTGCGTGGCAAATATGCAAACCGAATTAAGGAGGAAACCAATGTGGTACTCCTTGAGCCTGATATTGCAGAAGCTTTTCCCAATGATGAAGCGGTAAACAAAGCACTTCGGTATTTGCTGGAAGTGGCAAGAACTTCAACCAGCCTAACGCAGGGCTCCAGCGGACTCCGCTAACGCTACGCCGCTGAGCTTTGCGTTAGCTGTAAAGATAGGGATGAGGTCTTGTAATAGACTTGTTGGCGTTGTAGAAGCGGCTATTGTACAGCGTTCTTGAAGTTCCAGAGGCCTGCTGAGACGCCAAAAAAGTAATTTATAAATAAGTCCAAGTGATTGCGAATAATGCGGTGGCTCAGGCAGTGAAAGGACTTAATTCCGGCTAGGATATTTTCCACTGAAACCCGAATTGAAGCCTGCTTTTTATCCGACATTCCGCCCCCCAGTCGTCTAAAATACATCTTTCCCGAAAACTCACCACCACGCTCGCAAGTTGTCCCAGCCAAGTGAAAAAACTGACACCGCCACGACGGATGAAGCCGGTTCTTACTC
>CAIVXW010000256.1 GCA_903910005.1 uncultured Methylococcaceae bacterium | reverse complement strand
TCGCGGGTTGGATCATAGGAGACATTCAGCAGGGTCTGATCTGCTGCCAGGGCAAAGGGAGCAATGCTCGCCACCAAAGCCAGAAAGGAATTTTTCAAGAAGAATTGCATGAGCTACTCCAGCGAAGCACAAAAAAATGGGCTTCCCGGGCCATCAGCCGCCGGAAGCCCCAGGGGTCATTCGGTGTGGAGTATCGTAGCAAGCGGGCTTAAGAAGCAGAAAGAATAAAAAGCCATATTGTTATGAATTTCTGCGTCGCGCTCGCCATGACTCATGACGGCGACTCATCCCCGGCGAGACAACCGTTTGCCCTGAGTCTTCAATCGCGGTTTGCCGGATGCCCGCCGATCAGTCCATAACGGATGAGTCGGCCCCGCAGGATGTTGCGGCTGGTATTGAGCAGGCGGGCGGCATGCACCTGATTGTGTTCGCAGTAATCATAGGCGGCCCGGATCAAGGTCTCTTCCACACGCTCCATCAGATTTTCGGTGCTGCCCTCAAACAGGCGGATCATGGCAGCGCGGAGGGCGTTCAGCGCATGACTGGCGGCGTCATCCGCCGTCTGCTCGGACGGGGGGCGCAAATCAGGCATGGAAAAATGCAAATCTTCCACCCGCAGTTGTCCTTCGCCGGACACCAGGATGGCATGATGAACCACATTTTCCAGTTCGCGGATGTTGCCGGGCCACTGGTAGGCAAGCAGCCGTTGGGTAGCCTCGGCTGTCAGCCGTACCTCGCCACGTCCCAGTCGTTCGCTGTAAACGGCCATGAAATGCCTGGCCAGCGGCAGGATGTCGCCGGGTCTTTTTCGCAATGGCAGCAGGTTGATCGCGGCTACATTGAGCCGGTAGAACAAATCCTCCCTGAAGGTTCCGGCACCGACCGCTTTCTCCAGGTTGACATGAGTGGCCGCTATCAGGCGGACATCAATCGGCGTCGGCTGGCGTGAACCCACCCGGACAATTTCCCGTTCCTGCAACACCCTGAGCAATTTGACCTGAAGGTTGAGGGGCAGGTCTCCGATTTCATCCAGGAACAGGGTGCCGCCGTGGGCACTCTCGAACCACCCGATCCGGGTTTGCAGGGCACCGGTAAAGGCCCCTTTCTCATGCCCGAACAACTCGCTTTCTATCAGGGTTTCCGGCAGTGCCGCGCAGTTGACCGCAATGAACGGCCCCTTCTGGCGTCGGCTCAGGGCGTGTATTTCCCGGGCAATCAGTTCCTTGCCGGTTCCGGTTTCACCAATGACCATGATGCTGGCATCACTGGGGGCGATGCGTTCCAGTCGCTCGAACAGCCGTTTTGAAGCCGGATCCTCAAAGACCAGGGCGGTGGCACGAATCGACAGGCTCAGGGAACGGGCCTGTGGAAAGGTCAATACCGAAGGCGCGTGACCCGGTTGATCCGGGGTACGCAATTCGGTCACCAGTGGCTCCGGAGAATAGGCGGGAAAACGATTCATGGTCGGAATTCAGCAGGAAATTGGCCGCAGCATAAAGCCGATCATTTAGAACAAAAATAACTTTTTCTGGTTTGGTTATTACATGTAGAACTATCCAGAGGACGAGGGGTGAGGGGTGAGGGGCGAGTGGCGAGTGGTGAGGGGTATGCCTGGAGTACTGCTCGCCATCCCACATCCCCCATCCGCCATTGAATAAATGCTGTTGCCCTGGCAACAGACAGGCAACAGCGGTTGCTGCCCTGGCAGTAGAAACTTGCCGCCCGTGCGGCAAAACACCGCATGATGCCTGCTTTTGGTTGATGGCATGAAAGTTGGCTGCATCACTTTCGTATAGAGTCCAGCAACAAGCCATCATGCAATCCCTTTCCATTCCCGGTTTACCGTATTTCATCAGCACGCTGACGTGGCATGGCCACTGCCCGTCTCTGGCAGTCGTGCGCCCCGTGGTGCTGCTTCGCAGTTTTCTACTGTTGATGCCCGGAGTCGGCTGGGCCGAGGGTTTGCCGGTGCCTGCCGATGTGCTGGTGGCTCCGGGGGCGGGGACTGTGGCGGCACCGGTGATTGCCGGGAATACCATGACCCTCCACCAGATGTCCGACAAGGCGACGCTGGACTGGAAAAGTTTCAACATAGGGCCTGACCACAGCGTCCGTTTCGAGCAACCACACAGCGATTCGGTGGCACTTAACCGCATTCATCAGGCCGATCCCAGCCAGATTCTTGGTCGCCTCTCGGCCAATGGCCAGATTTATCTGGTCAACCAGAACGGCTTTGTGTTCGGCGACAAGGCCCGGGTTGATGCCAATGCCCTGGTGGTCAGCAGTCTGGACATCAGTCAGGACACCCTGAACCGGGGGCTGGCGGC
>CAIVXW010000255.1 GCA_903910005.1 uncultured Methylococcaceae bacterium | reverse complement strand
GGGGCGGTGCCAGACTGGCGTTGTCCTCAAACCACTGGATATCTACCGCCATGGCTCAATCCTCTTCGTGCCAGCGGAAACCATCCTGCAACAGCAGGGCAGACGAAGCCGACGGCCCCCAGGTGCCCGCCGTATACTGTTTGGGACCGCTGCGGTCACTTTCCCAGGTATCCAGAATCGGTTCCACCCAGCGCCAGGCCTGTTCCAGTTCATCCTGCCGTACAAACAGGGCCTGATTACCGCGGATGATGTCCAGCAGCAGACGCTCATAGGCTTCCTCGCGGCGAACCTTGAAGTAAGCGGCAAAATCAAGATCCAGATAAACCTGCTGCAGCTCCATTTTGTCGCCCGGTGTTTTCACATAAAAATACAGGCGGATGTATTCGTTGGGTTGCAGGCGAATTTCCAGTTTGCAGGGGGTGGCACTGGCACCGGCACTGAGCGGAAATATCTGGTGAGGTACTGCGTGGAAGTTGATGACGATTTCCGCCACCCGTTCCGGCAGGCGTTTACCGGTTCGCAGATAAAAGGGAACCCCGGCCCAGCGCCAGTTGGCGATTTCGGCCTTGATGGCCACAAAGGTTTCGGTGCGGCTGTCCGGGGGAATACCCTGTTCGTCCAGATAACCCGCTACCGGTTGACCGGCAATGGCTCCCGACCGGTATTGACCACGTACCGTCTTGCTCATGACATCTTCACGGGCAAAAGGCACCAGACATTGCAATACCTTGATCTTCTCATCGCGTACCGCCTCTGAATCCAGGCTGGCCGGTGGTTCCATGGCGACAAAACACAGCAGTTGCAACAGGTGATTCTGCACCATGTCACGCAGGGCACCCGTGCCTTCGTAAAAACCGCCCCGGGTACCGATGCCCACTTCCTCGGCGATGGTAATCTGCACATTGCTGATCCACATCCGTCGCCACAAGGGCTCGAACAGGGCGTTGCCGAAGCGGAGTGCCATCAGGTTTTGCACCGACTCCTTGCCCAGGTAGTGATCAATCCGGTATACCTGCTTTTCCTGATAGTGTCTGCCTACATCGGCCGTAATGGCATTGCTGGAAGCCAGGTCATACCCCAGCGGTTTTTCCAGTACCACCCGGCAGTTGGGTGAATTAAGACCCTGACCCGCCAGATGGGTGCAGATGGGAGCAAACAGGGACGGTGCCACTGACAGGAAAAAGATGTTGGCTTCAGCCGGTGCTTGCTCCAGCGCATTCTTGAGAATGGCGTATTCACCAGGTATTTCGGCATCAATCCGGTAGTAGGACAGGTGGGCGCAGAAGTCGGCCCACACCGCGTCACTCCAGTCTGCCCCCGGCAAAAACTGTTTTGCCTTTTCGGTGACCATGGCCAGATACTGGTCGCGGTCGTAGTCGTGGCGGCCCAGACTGATGAAATTGGGCTTGCCCGGCAACTGCCCGTTCTTATGGCATTGATACATGGCTGGCAACAGTTTGCGGGTTACCAGATCACCGGTACCGCCAAAAAAGACCAGATTGAAAGACTCAGGGATGGAGTGTGGGCTCAATGTCGTAACCTCGTTTTTTTGTAATGGAATCAATAAGTGTCGTAATGGGATTAGCGTGCCGGATAGCCGGATACGGTCAAGCCTGTTGCGAATGGTACCTTCAGGGCTGTGAACTGTCCAACCACGCCCCTTATCCCCGGGCCACTGCCGTCACCGTCGGCATACTGCTTCCAGGCCGGTGATGGCCCTTACCAGTTCATCCTCCAGGTGGTCGAGCAACCCGCCCAGCCGGTGATATTCAGCAGCCTTGAAAGCGGCATCCACGGCGACTGCCGCCTGGTGCAGTAACGTCAATCCCAGGGTGGCGGCCAGCCCCTTTAAAGTGTGGGCAATCCGGTGTGCCTCCGGGTTAAAGCCCTGCTCCAGCAGTTCGCGAATGCGGACAGCATCGGTTGCATTTTCAAGCATGAACAGTTCCAGCATCTGTCGGTAGAAGGCTTCATCGCCGTCCAGCAGTGCCAGGGCACCTTTGACATCCAGCCAGTCGTCCCCTTCGGAACCGGATGGAGCCGCCCTGGCCCGCAGTGGCGAAACGCCGGTATCGCCAGCACCGGATTGGGTACGGGCTACACTGTCCGCCATACCCGGTGTAACGGTGGTAATTCGGTGGCGGGAGGTTCGCACCAGGCGGGTGATGGTACGCACCATCTGGGTAGCGTTGATGGGTTTGGTCAGGTGTTCGTCCATACCGCTGGCGAAGCAGCGTTGTTGTTCCTCCTGCAAGGCATGGGCGGTAGTGGCGATAATGGGGATTTCGGTCAGTAACAGTTGCTGCCGGATGACCATGGTCGCGGTATGACCATCCATGACCGGCATCTGAATGTCCATCAGCACCACGTCAAACCGGTTTTCGTCACTGTTGGCCAGCAGATCGACCGCCTCCCGGCCATTATGGGCCAGCGTTACCGTGGCTCCCTGATTTTCCAGCAACGATTTGGCCACCAGTTGATTGATGGGGTTGTCCTCTACCAGCAATACCCGGTACCCGTCCAGGCGGGGAGAACTGAGGCTGGTATCCGGTTCCTGCGGCGCAACCCCGGCACTCAAATCGGCGGATTCCAGTGGCAGGGTAAAACTGAAACAACTGCCCTGGCCCGGACTGCTTTCCACCTGGATGCAATCCCCTCCCATCAGGCGCACCAGGTCGGCTGAAATGGTCAGGCCCAGCCCCGTACCGCCATACTGGCGACTGTTGGAGGTATCCACCTGGGTAAAGGGCTTGAACAGATGGGCCTTGTCTTCGGCGGCAATGCCGATGCCGGTATCACGAACCGACCAGGTGACGGGGAAAGCCGACGCCGCCTGCGTGGCATCGGCGGTTCCCGGGCTGATTTCGACCCGCACCTCGCCCCGATCAGTAAATTTGATGGCATTACCCACCAGATTAATCAAGACCTGGCGGATGCGCTGAGGGTCACCGGCCAGGGTGGCTGGTACCGCCGGGTCAATATGCAGGGTCATGAGCAACCCCTTGGATTCGGCCCGCAGACTGGTCAGGGTAAATACATCCCGGGTCAGTTCACGCAACTGGAAGGGAGCCTTGCGCATTTGCATCGCCCCGGCTTCCAGTTTGGAGAAATCGAGAATATCATTGATGATTTCAAGCAAGGCCAGGCCGGAGTAGTGAATTTTGTCGAGATAATCCTGCATCACCGAGACGCATCCCGATTCCCGCGCCAGTTGGCTAAGCCCGATGATGCCGTTCATGGGGGTTCTGATTTCGTGGCTCATGTTGGCCAGAAAACGGCTTTTGGTATGGTTGGCGATTTCAGCGGCTTCCTTTTTTTCCTCCAGATCACGATTGGTCTGGGCCAGTTGTTCCTCACGTTCCTGGATGAATTGCTGCATGATATTGACATTGGCTGCCATATAGTCAAGTTCATCCGTGCCATTGACGTTGATTAAGGTATCATAGTGGCCGTGCGTCACCCGCTCCAGAGCCTGACCGATGTCCTGAATTTTGCGGGAAAAGTGGTATTCGAGAAACCGTCGACCCAGCAGGAAAGTGAACAGGGCCACAAGGAAATAAATCAGCAGGATGAGTCCTATCGCAAGATCGCGGGCCTGCAGGAAGGCGGAGCGGTCGAAGGTACTCCTCACTACCCAGGATTCGGACGAACCGGTATAACTGGCGGAAATGGGCAGCGTTGAAAATACCTGCCATAGCGGGCCATCCTGCAATACCAGTCTGGGCAGGGTTTGCAGACGGGCAATGACACCCTCCGGCAACGGTGGCGAATCCTCGAAAAACCTGAGGGACTTCATGGCATTGACCCGGTATAAATCGACTTGCCTCAGATAGGCATGACCCTTGGTCAGGTTGCGAAACAACCCCTCAAATAGATATTTCGAAAAAGCCTCACCGTGCCGGGCGGCAATATACCGTTTAAAATCCATGGCAACCTCCACCATATAATCCTTGCCGGGCGGGGCGTAATAGGCATATTTCTTGATGACATTGGTCTGGGTTGAAATGTTGATCCGGTCAACTACCTTGCGTTTGTTCCTGAGGATGTCCAGCAACAGGGTTTCCAGATCGCTGGATATATTGCCCAGCCTGAAATGCAGATCAGGAGGATAATTGGTCGCCTGTATGGTGGTATCGGCATCAATCAGGTAAACATCGTGTACGTTCAGTTCGCGGGCCAGTCGATCCAGTTCGGCGGTACTGAAGGCGGCAACAGGCTTCCCGACCCTGGCCACAGCACCGGCCAACCGGTCGAGGGCGGTGTCGAGTTCCTGATCCAGTCGCTGCTCATCGTCGGCAATCAGGTGGTCAAATTCGCTGAAGGTCTGGCGAATCTGGCCATGCAACAGCTCCGCCTCAAAACCGGCTTCACGTTCCAGCCACCAATTGCTCCAGCCAAACAGGATGGCTGTGGTCACCAGTATGGGAACCAGCAAGGCACCCGCCAGCAACAATAGCAGGCGGTGACGCATTTCAAGGGTGATTTTTTTCACTGGAGTCTCGATGCAGCAAGGGGCAAATCAGGCACGGTTCCACCCGGATGGAACCGGCCTGACGGGGTTCTGGTCTCAGGCGAGCCGGAACAGGCACAATTATGCCGTATCCGGGCACTGAATCCATCATTCCATTTCATTATCATGTCTGCTACCGGGAGAATTCAAACCATGAAAATAAACCATGTTTTATTTGGGGGCGTTGCCTTTGCCGTGCTGGCCGAGGCCGTTTTGTTGCTGGGCAACCGCACGGTGGAAAGTGACTGGGACAGGTTCAGTCGTGAACATCATTGTGTCGCCGTTGCCGAGACCGATGGCAGCAACCGGGCAGGCTATCAGTGCGACGATGGCCAGGTACACTACCGCTGGCGGCAAATGCGCTGAATTTACCCCCGCCACGACTTGACACTCCCGCCAAAGCGCGGAACGCTAGGGGCTTCCATCAGCCAGTCTCCACCAACAGGAAGCCCCCATGTTGCAGCACACCATTCCCGACCCATTGCGTCATCCCCTGTCCCTGGCCCTGAACCAACTGCGTGAGCGTCTGGGCGAGGCCCGGTGGCTGGCTTTGCCCGTGCCGGTTCAGGACACCCTGGAACCGGTCTGGGCCGTCAGTTCCTTCATTGCCAGTCAGTGTATCCGTCAACCCGATCATTTGCTGCATCTGGTGGACTCAGGCCGACTGCTGTCAGCCACCCGGACGGCAGACGACTACCGCCAGCTCCTGTGCGAACTCACCGGCGCGGTTCAAACCGAAACCGACTGGATGCGTGTCCTCAGGCAATTCCGCAATCGGGAAATGATCCGCATCGCCTGGCGCGACATCGCCGACTGGGCCAGTCTGGAGGACACCTTGCAGGAATTGTCCTGGCTGGCAGAAACCTGCATCGACGCAAGCCTGGCCTTTTTATTCCGGCAGGCCGAATTACGCGGCCCGGTTCCGCTGGATCAGGCCGGTCAACCCCAGTCCCTGCTGGTATTGGGCATGGGTAAACTGGGAGCCTTCGAGCTTAATTTTTCCTCTGACATTGATCTTATCTTTGGCTACCGGAATGACGGTCTGCTGCCTGACCGCAACCAAACCCCCTACAGTGAATTTTATGCCCGCCTGGCCCGGAGCCTGGTAAAGGTGCTGGATGCCCGTACCGAGGACGGTTTTGTGTTCCGGGTCGATACCCGCCTGCGTCCCTTTGGTGACAGCGGCCCCCTGGTAATGAGCCTGGAAGCAATGGACATTTACTACCAGGGACAGGCCCGTGAATGGGAACGCTATGCCATGGTAAAGGCCCGCGTGGTGGCAGGGGATCGGGCGGGTGGTGCTGAACTGGATGCCATTATTCGTCCCTTTGTGTACCGGCGTTATCTGGATTACCGCGCCCTGGGCGAACTACGTGGCCTGAAGCAGAAAATCACCCGCGAATTGCAACGGCGGGATCGGCTGGACAACATCAAACTCGGGCCGGGGGGCATCCGGGAGATCGAATTCATCGGCCAGGCATTTCAATTGATCCGGGGCGGCCAGGAACCGCGCCTGCGCCGACGGGACATCCTTGGCGTGCTGACCACCCTGGGTGAACTGGAACTGCTGCCGATGGCACTGGTATCGACCCTGACCGACGCCTACCGCTGCCTGCGCCGGGTGGAAAACCGCCTGCAGCAACAGGCCGACGCCCAAACCCACGATTTACCAACCGATCCGTTACAGCGGGCCAGCCTGGCTTTTGCGCTGGGTTATCCGGACTGGGACAGTGCCAAACAGGCCATCGACGCGGTACGGCAGCCGGTTCATGCCGCATTCCATCAGGTCATTGAAGCGGGCTCCGGGGATGCCGACACCTCGTTCGGCCTCGCCGAGGACGAAGCCTCAAACCGGGCCCGACTGGAAACGCTCAACTGGCCCGAAGCCGACGCGGCGGCCCGCTTGCTCACTCATTTTGCTGCCGGGTCGGCCCTGCGCCAGGCCACACCACGGGCCATTACCGAAATCAATCGCCTGCTCCCTGCCCTGCTGCATCTGATGGCTGCGTCCGGGCAGCCCACCCAATCACTGGAACCGCTACTCGGGTTACTGGAATCCATTGCCGGTCGCACGGTGTATCTGAGTCTGCTGGCCGAAAATACCCCAGTGCTGGCCTTGCTGGTCAAAATGGCGATCGGCGGACCCTGGATCATCCATTACATAGCCCGTCACCCCCTGTTACTGGATGAACTGCTGGATACCCGACGCCTCTACACGCCCCTCAGCAAAACCGGGCTGGCGCAGGAACTGGAACGGCGGCTGGCGGCCTGTGATGCGGACGACACCGAACAGGTTCTGATCACGCTGCGTCAGTTCAAACAGGCCAATGTACTCAGGGTGGCGGCGGCTGATCTTGTCGAAGCCATTCCGGTCATGGTGGTCAGCGACTACCTGACCTGGATTGCCGAAGTACTGATTGAGACGGTGGTTACCTGGGCCTGGCGGATCACGGCGCAACGACACGGAGTGCCGCCCGGCACCTGTCCGGAGACGCCGGGCCGCTTCGGGGTGATTGCCTACGGCAAACTGGGCGGCATTGAATTGAGCTACAGTTCTGACCTTGACCTGGTGTTTTTGTACGAGGGAGATGACGCCGATCCCACCGACGGCGACACCCCCATTGCCACGGCTGATTTCTTTACCCGGCTGGGACGGCGCATCATCCATCTGGTAACAGCCAACACCCCGTACGGCATCCTTTACGACATAGATTTGCGGCTGAGACCGTCCGGTGCGTCCGGTTTGCTGGTCAGCAACCTGACCGCTTACGAAACCTACCAGATGACCCAGGCCTGGACCTGGGAACAACAGGCACTGGTCAAGGCCCGTTTCATAACCGGCGATGCGGTGGTTGCCCGGGCCTTTGAACGCATCCGTAACCGCTCCCTGTCCAGGGCACGCGACCGTGAAATCCTGCGTCAGGAAGTAGTCACCATGCGGGAAAAAATGCGCGAAACCCTGCTGCCCCGCACGCAGACGGTCTTCCCGCTCAAGCAAGGCATCGGCGGTATTGTGGACATTGAATTTTTAGTACAATTCGGCGTTCTGTCGGGAGCGCGTGACCATGCCGAATTGACCGTCTGGACCGACGTCGTTCGCCTGCTGGAAGCACTTGCCCGGTCAGGTTTCCTGACTGCCGACGCGGCTGATTTCCTGAAACTTGCCTACTGCACCCTGCGTGAGCGCGTCCATCGGGCCGCCCTGCAGGCGGTGGCGGCGGACGTCCCGATCACCGAATACCTTGATCTACGCACCCGGGTGAGCCAACTCTGGCAACTCATCATGGGCGGCGAATCACCCTCTCTTCCTTTATCCCCAACTTTCGGAGACTAAACTTCATGGCAATGGACGACAAAAACGGATTCATCTGGCTGGATGGCGAGTGGCTACCCTGGCGTGATGCCAAAACCCACGTTTTAACCCACACCCTGCACTACGGATGCGGGGTTTTTGAAGGACTCAGGGCTTACCAGACCCCGGCAGGAACCGCCATTTTTCGCCTGCGTGATCACACCGACCGGCTGTACCGTTCTGCCCATATCATGCGCATGACCATTCCCTTTGAAAAGGACACCCTCGACCAGGTGCAGCGTGAGGCGGTGGATCGCAATCAACTGGCCAGTGCCTACCTGCGTCCCATGTGCTTCTACGGTGCTGAAGGGATGGGACTTCATGCCAAGGGTCTCAAGGTACACGTGATGGTGGCCGCCTGGGAATGGGGCTCTTATCTGGGGGCTGAAAACATGGCCCGGGGCATCAAGGTGCGGACATCCTCCTTCGTCCGCAATCACGTCAACAGCGTCATGTGCAAAGCCAAGGCCAATGGCAATTACCTCAATTCCATCCTGGCGGTGCAGGAAGCGGTCGATGCCGGTTGCGATGAGGCCCTGTTGCTGGATCATGAGGGCTACGTGGCCGAAGGCAGCGGCGAAAACATTTTCATCATCCGCCGGGGCAAACTGTACACCCCGGATCTGACCTCTGCCCTGGAGGGCATCACCCGGGAAACCATCCTCACGATAGCCCGCGAACAGGGACTGGAAGTCACCGAAAAGCGGATTACCCGTGACGAGGT
>CAIVXW010000254.1 GCA_903910005.1 uncultured Methylococcaceae bacterium | reverse complement strand
TCCCCCCAATCGAACATGAGATTGTCCACAGCCTCGAAACCGGCACTGCCCAGAGCCAGATTGGCGTTGGCAGCAGCCTCAATGCCCTCCGGCGTCTGACATGACCAGTCCGGAGTGGGGAAATGGGATAAGCGGTCATTGGCACTCATCATGAGTGCCGCCGCCTGAGCCTTCGCGCTAAGCGTCCCGTCCTGGCCCACTGCGGCAGGCACTCCGGCCATGGCCCGGTAATAATTGACCCGGAGCAGGGTGGCTTCCGCATACGCTGCCGAGGTCTGCCCGGCATCACACTGCGAGACGTCACCCTGCCACTCTGACCGAATCTGCTCGACCGACCGATACACACCGTTATAGAAATTGCGGGTTTGTTCGCGGCTTGAGGTATCAACCGACAAACTCCGGTTTGCGGCCATGCTCTGGCACGACACGCCGAGCAGGATTGCGGTTGTTATAATGGAGATTCGCATGGACATGGTGGTAACCTGCGTGAAATGGACGCCAGGCAGTATCAGGAAAGTCCAGCGTAACTGTCAAGGCGACAGGCACTTTTTGGTATTTTTTCACAAATGGGGAGAGCCCGACATTGACTTTGATATTGATCGCCATACTCTGCGTTTTTTTGCTGATTTTTGCCGGCCTCTGGTGGTGGGACGATTATGCCCGCACGCTGTCCGGCCGGATCAGGCAAAAAGTTCAAACCATGACGCCCAAAACGGTCGATTATTCGCCCGAATTCAGGGGCTGGCTTGAGCAAAACCTCGGTGAGGAGCCGGAACTGAAAGCCTGGATTGAGGGATTGTCTGACGACGGACTGGGAGCCTTGACCGTACGGGTCGCAGGGTTTGCCGCCGATCTCAACATACAGATGGAATGGTTGCTGGACAACAGCGTGGAAATATCTCCCAGGCTGAAGTCAACCTGTCAGTCCATTCTGATCAACTATCTCAAGGTTTGCCAGCAGGGAATCGCCGGGCAAAGTGACATCACCATCTTCGACACCTATAACAAGCTGGTCACCCTTAATGCGGATTCCCGCTTCATGGCGTTGCGTCAAATGGTGTTTGCACGACTGACCCGGGAGGGGCGGGTGGAGTCGATACCTGCCTACGAGATGATTATGGCCTCTGAACTGCAACGGCAGGAACAGGCTTCAACCGCGATCAAGGGGTATGCGGCCCATCACTGGGACGAATTCGTCAGGATTCTTGCCGAGTCTGCACGGGAAGTAAACGCCAAAACCCACAGCACCGATCAGGCAGCGGAGGGGTGACTATCGGACGGGTATCTCAGGTTGGCGGGAAATTATGGTTTATCCCGGATACCAGATCCGGTGAGGGTAAAGCCATGAGGGGGAAATCGGGAAGGCCGCGTGCGGGGATGATCCGGTCACCGAACCATCCCCTGACGGTACGTCAGATCAGTTTCAGGTGGTTGCGGCGACGTCAGCTTCGCCGGTGGCCGTTGTTTCACTGCCGACTGTCTCGGCAGCAGCCTCTTCAGCCTTGGTGTTTTTCCTGAGATTGCGAGCCACATCCATCCCCTCCTTGACCTTGTTTTCAAACAAATCACGGGTTTTGCGGCTGTCAAATGTCAGCAGCGTACCACCGGACTCAAAATGCCGAATGAAAACCTCGCCGACGGCATAAGTGACGGCACCGGCCGAGATACCCACGCTGGCTCCACCGCCCAGGGTTCCCAATACCGGCACGGCTTTGGCCAGACTGCCCAGTCCCATGACCGCTGCGACTGAGGTTCCCCCTGACAGCAGGGAAAAAATCACCGACTTGCCCAGGCTTTCCTTGAAGGGAACATCAAACTGCTTGGCCAAACCATGCACCAGTTTGACCTCCAGAGCCATCAGTGCGGCCAGATCGGCGGCAGGAACCGGTACCAGTCCCAGACCAACCGCGACGATAACATAATTTTTGACCAGATTCTGTGCTTCTGCGCTGCGTGCCTGCACGGCTGGCTCAATCGTATTTTCAGTGGACATACTCAAAATTTCCTCTGCATTGGATAAACGTGACAAACTTCGGATGCACTGCGGGAATTAATCCTGCAAAAATGCTGGCCGACTATAAACAAAAAGCCGCTTTTTTGGAAGTTCAGCCACCGGATTTTAAAATTCCGGCATTTACCCGGTTTGCAGTGAAATCCAGCCATTGCGGAGGGCAACCTCCAGCAATTCGCCAATGTCGTCGGCCAGCCCGGTAGTTTCAAACCGGGTTTCGAGTTCGTGAATGATCCGGGCCAGGGTACGGGTACCGTCGCACAGTTTGAGGATTTCGGCGGCTGAGGTATTGAGTTCGACCATCCCTTCAGGATAGAGGATGACGTAGCGTTGCTGGGCTTCTTCCCATTGCAATCGGTGCAGGGGTGAAAAAGCAAAAAGACTGTGGGGGTGTAGTGGCATAAAAACCGGCCCGGAAAAACTCAATTCTGAGTGAGGTTGAAATAAGGTGGCTTGTTGTCGATATACGCCAGGTACATGGCATCCAGCATGGTCCAGAGTACGTCCAGCTTGAACTGAAGGATACCGAGAGCCCGCTCCTGTTGCGCCCGGGTGGTGAAATGGCTCAGGGTAATGGCTAGGCCGTGTTCCACATCCCGACTGGCCTGGCTCACCCGTTTTCTGAAATAACCCAGGCCTTCCGGTTCAATCCAGGGGTAGAGTTCCGGCCAGCCAGCCAGCCGTTGTTTATGAATGGTGGGCGCAAACATCTCGGTCAGGGAGGAACAGGCCGCCTCCTGCCAGGTGGCATTGCGGGCAAAATTGACATAGGCATCGACCGCAAAGCGAACACCGGGCAGCACCCGTCGGAGCGAGGTCAAATCATCGCGGGGCAAACCGACCGCCCCACCCAACCGTGTCCAGGCCTCAATACCGCCCGCATCATCTCCCACACCGTCGTGGTCGTGAATCCGCTGTATCCAGAGTTTGCGGGTGGCCTGATCCGGGCAGTTGGCCAGAATGTTGGCATCCTTGACCGGAATGTTGACCTGATAATAAAAGCGGTTGGCTACCCAGCCCTGAATCTGCTCACGGGTGAGTTTTCCTTCTGCCATGAGCAGATGGTACGGATGATTGATGTGATAAAACGTTTCCCGGGCGCGTAACCGGGCTTCAAATTCAGCCGGACTCCAGGGTGTTGAGGATTGATTCATGGCGGGATTGAGGGGTGAGGATTGTTGTCAGAACGTAAGATCCATGCCGTCGAAGGCCACTTCCACGCCCAGGGCATCCAGTCGTTGCCGTTCCGGCGAGGCTTCATCCAGAATGGGATTGGTGTTGTTGATGTGGATGAGGATTTTACGGGCCGCCGGATAACGTGCCAGCACCGACAGCATGCCGCCCTCCCCGGACTGGGGCAGGTGCCCCATTTCAGCCGCACGTTTCTGGCTGATGCCGACACGTGCCATTTCATCTTCCTGCCAGAAGGTTCCGTCGACCAGCAGGCAGTCAGCCGACTGCATGGCCTGTTCCACTGATGGCTCAATGCAACCGAGTCCGGGGGCATAATAAAGTTTTTTGCCGCTGGTCAGGCATTCCACCACCACGCCAATGTTGTCGCCTTCATGCGGGTCGTGCCGATGGGGTGAATAGGGCGGTGCCTTGCTTTTGAGGGCATGACTGTAAAACCGCAGGGTGTCGATGCCGGGGATGCTGAACGGACTGCCATCCAGCGGAATGGCATGATGGCGCACCCCGCAGTAGTGGGCCAGTATCGAAAAGACCGGAAACCCGGTGGAAAGGTCTTGACGTACCATGTCACTGCAATAGATATCCAGTGGCTGGCTGGACTCCCGCAGCATCAACAGGCCGGTGGCGTGATCAATCTGGCTGTCAATCAGGATGATGGCCTTGACCCGGCTGTCGCGAATCCCGTCACGGGGGTGTAAGGCCGGGAAGTTTTCAAATTGCGCCCGTATGTCCGGCGAGGCATTGAACAAGACCCAGTGGTCGCCATCCCCGCTGACGGCAATGGAGGACTGGGTTCGCGCCCGCCCCTTCAGGCTGCCGGAGCGCAATCCCTGGCACTGGCCACAGTTGCAGTTCCACTGCGGGAAGCCGCCGCCGGCCCCAGCTCCCAAAACCCGTATTCTCATGGTGGTGTACTCCTGGCAGGCCTCAGGTGGCCATAACGAAAACGGGGTGTCACATGACTGCGACCCCCCGTTCAGCGGACACTCAACCGTTAATCAACGGTTGTAGATGTACATGGTCACTTCAAAGCCGAAACGCAGGTCGGTGAAG
>CAIVXW010000253.1 GCA_903910005.1 uncultured Methylococcaceae bacterium | reverse complement strand
TGATGGCGGTTGCCTGCAGATACCGGTGCAGGCGGGGATGATGGCGGCGCGTCTGCATGACGGCGATGGTGAACAGGCAAATCCCGGTAAAGAGTCCTCCGGTTCCGAATCCGGTGATCCAGTCCGATACCTGGTGCGCGTGTTCCGGCCACCAGAGGCCTGCCATGTTCTCGCTGCCGAAGTTGAGCATCAGCATGGCGATCAGGAACAGGCTGTAGAGCGCATAGACGCGGTCGCGCAGACGGACGAAAAGCAGCAGGTTGATGACCGCAATCGCCCCGGCGATCGCCTCGTAGGCGGTTTGCATGGCGGTATGCAGCAGTTCGGTCGCCAGCACCTTGTTCGGTGCCATCAGCTCCACCTTCAGAGCGTGGCTGCTGTAGCTCTGAAGCCTGATGAAAACCCGCCGGTTGTCTCCGGGTTCCAGGTGCAGCGGGACCGCCATGCGGACATAGGGCAACGGCCAGTCCGTCATCGGGCGGTGGTCGCCGAGCCGGTATCGCTGGTAGGCGTCCGGGTCGTTGGTGTCGGTGCCGGTTTGCACGTAGGCATCGACATAGTCGAGGAAAGACGGCTCCATGATCATGGTCGGGGTTGCCGGCCGTTGCCCCGGATTGCTTATCGAAAAACTCACCCAGGATGCCTTGGGGGTATAGCCCAGATTGAGATTGCCGGGGAGTTCTGCCATGCGCCCGTCGCGAAATGCACGCAATGCATCAACCAGTGCCGCTTGCCCTCCCTCGTCGCTCATCCAGACCATATGGCCGGCGACCGGTTCGGATTCGCTTTCCGCGGTAAACACCACGCCGGCGGAATGCGACGGTAGGCTCCAGACAACCAGGACGAACAGCGCCACGATGGGTCGCAAGGCGTGAAATACGGCAGCCAGCATGGTGGGCGGGTCAGTGATCACGCAGAGTTGATGGGCAGGGTAGCCTGAATTGTCTGGTGTGCCACCGGTGCGTTGAAAATATGAGGAACTCCTTGGGCACGCACCCCGGCGCTCGTGTTGCCGACAAGACAGTTCCCCGGTGAAACGGCTAGCTAATGAGGATGGACGCGGCGAAGCTGTAGCCGACGCTATAGCTGGTCTGAATCGGCACAGCCGCACCGGATTGCGCAATCTTTCGGCGCAGTCGGCCAACGGCAGAATCGAGGGCCTTTTTGGCGGAATCATCCACGCGCCCATAGAGTTCTTCTGCCAAGAGTTCGTGTTTTACAACCTTCTGGCGAGCGGCCGCCAATAGCTCCAGCACACGAACCTCAATGCCGGTCAGCTCTATCGACGCCCCGTCTGGCGTTTTGAGGATGCGGGACGACTGCACAAGACGCCATGTCTCCTCAACCGAAACCGGTGTGGAAGCCGCGGGGCCCGTCTTCTTGCGCCGCGCCGACAGGCTGTGGATGGCCGCCACGAGCTCACGGGTATCGATTGGCTTGCCCATAAAAAGATCGGCACCGCTTTGGTAACTGCTTACGCGACTGTCAATGTCATGAGTGGCGGTGAGAACGATGACGGCACTATCCGTACGAGCACGCATGAATTCAACCAGGCGGGTACCGTTCATGTCCGGGAGAGAAAGGTCAATGATGGCCACATCGAAAGCCTCTCTGGCCAGTCGATCATAAAAGCCCAGTGCAGTACCCTCTGAAGCTACGGAGAACCCTGTCATCTTCAGAAAAGACGCTAACGCCGAACGGAGGTCTTCGTCGTCCTCGACGAGTACGACACGAATATCAGTGGCTGACATCGGCATCCTGATCGATCGG
>CAIVXW010000252.1 GCA_903910005.1 uncultured Methylococcaceae bacterium | reverse complement strand
ATTGCCGAGCGGGCGACCCAGGTTGCCGTTTTCCTCAAGAATACCGAGCGGGCACTGGAAGCCGCCAGCATCTGGGGTCAGGTTGATCCGGCCAATCCCGCCCCCCACCGCATCCTGGCCATGCTGCTGCTCAAACAGGGACGCACCACCGAGGCCATGGATCATCTCAAACGCATGCTGGGCCAGCCCGATGCCGAACTGGAACACACCCTGATTGAACTGGTCAAGTGGTTGGGTACGGAGGTCGACGGGCCGCAGGGGTTGGGCATCATGGCCCGATTGGTCGACGATTATCCGCAGATGGCGGAACTGCATTTTGCCTACGCACTGCTGGCGAGCGAGAAGGGAGAGCATCGCCTGGCCCTGGCGGAGACCGAAAAAGCCCTGGCTCTGCATCCCGACCTGAATCGGGCCCGCCTGCTGCGGGCGCAGGTTATGTCGCAAATGGGTGATTCCGCTGCCGCCCGTACAACCCTCAAACAGGCACTGGCCCGGGATCCGGGCAATACCGGTTTACGCATCATTTATGCCCAGTTCCTCATCAAGGCGGGCGAACGCAAGGCAGCACGGCACGAACTGGACAAAATACTGGGCAGGGAACCCGGCAATCACGATGCCCGCTTTGGCCTGGCCACCCTGCTTATGGAGGAGGGCCAGTTGAATCAGGCAGCCCGGGAGTTTCAGGCACTGGCCGCAGTAGAGAAGTGGCAATCCCAGGCTCATTTCTATCAGGGCCTGATTGAAGCCAGGGCGGGTCATCTGGAGGCAGCCCTCGGCCACTTTGACCGGGTAACCAGTGGTCCCATCGAGTTCGATGCCCGGGTCAATGCCACCACGGCACTCATCAACATGGGCCGCATGGCGGAGGCGCGTCAGCGTCTGGTTGGCATACGCGGCAAATTTCCACAGGAAGCATTACGCCTGTACTTGCTTGAATCCGAATTGCTGGTACGCAACAAGGAATTGGCAGAGGCGTTTGATTTGCTGACCGAGGCCCTGAATGAAATGCCGGAGCAGGTCGAATTGCTCTACTCCCGCTCACTGGTGGCCGAGCAACTTGACCGGATTGATGTCATGGAGACTGATCTTCGGGCCGTCCTGGAGAAAAATCCGGATGATGCCAACGCACTTAACGCCCTGGGCTATACCCTGACAGATCGCACTGATCGACTGGATGAAGCCCGCCCCCTGCTGGAGAGGGCCATGGCACTCAAGCCACGCGACCCGGCCATCATGGACAGTTATGGCTGGCTACTGTACCGACAGGGTGATTTGCAGGGAGCCCTTGATTATCTCCGTCCGGCCTATGGTATGGTCAGGGATGCAGAAATCGGCGGTCATCTGGGCGAAATCCTCTGGCAACTGGGACAGCATACCCAGGCCCGCAAGCTTTGGCGGGAACTGTGGAAAAAGAATCCGGGCCATGAACGACTCCTGCGTCTGCGCGAAAAATACCCGGACGGATTCCGTTAATGCGTCAGGCAATATTGACCGGGAGGCTCGCGTTTCACTGGTTGTTGGGGTTGATGCTGATCACCCAGGCAGGTTGTTCGCACCTGTCACGCCCGCAGGCAGGACGGCTCCCGGGAGGCTCCGCATCGCCCTATGCCCTGGCTGAACTTGAGACCTGGCATCTTGAGGGCAGGATCGGCATCCAGACCCGCAACGACGCCTGGCAGGCCCACATCGTATGGAATCATGAGCCACGTCAGGATCGGGTTCAGGTACTCGGCCCCCTTAACCAGGGAGCGGTTTCCATCGTGTTGCGGGAAGGAATGATTTATATCCACCCGGGTTCAGGCGAAGCCGTACTGTCACGGGAACCGGAACAGGCACTGCGCGAGCGACTGGGTTTTGCCGTACCGCTTTACAGCGTGCGTTACTGGATTCTGGGGTTGCCGGATCCGCTGCATCCTCATGTAATGGCCGACGATACCGAAGGGAACCCGCTGTTCAGGCAGACAGGGTGGGAGATTGGCCAGAGTGACTTCCGGCTGGAACACGGTTACCGGATACCCGGCAGGCTCAGGATTCAGGGGGAAGATGTCAAATTGAAGCTAGTGATTGATCAATGGCAGACCGGTATACATCCATGAGTGGCGAATATTTGCGGTTACCGGCACCGGCCAAGTTGAACCTGATGCTGCGGGTGGTCGGTCGACGGGCTGACGGCTATCACCTGCTGCAGACCGTATTTCAGTTTGTGACGCTTTGTGATTTCATTTCGCTGCACAAGCGGGACGATGACGCGATCCGGTTGCTGAATCCCCTGCCCGGCGTACCGGAAGACACTGATTTGACGGTACGGGCAGCCTGCGCCTTGCGGGAGGCCGCTGGCATCCAGGCCGGAGTCGACATCCGCATCGAAAAAAACATTCCAATGGGCGGTGGGCTGGGCGGCGGCAGTTCCGACGCTGCCACCGTGCTGCTGGGCCTGAACCGGCTATGGCAGGCCGGTGTTACTCTCGAGACATTGGCATACATCGGCTTGAGCCTTGGAGCCGATGTTCCGGTTTTTATTGAGGGCCGCAGTGCCTGGGCGGAGGGCGTCGGGGAAAATTTGACCCCACTTGATCTGCCCGAACCCTGGTATGTCATCGTGTCTCCCCCCTGTCATGTTTCCACGGCACGGATTTTTAGTTCGCCCGAATTGACACGGAATAACAAAATCATCAAAATAGCCAACTTTCTCGCGGGTTCACAGGAAAACCATTGTCTGCCGGTCGTAGCGGCACTGCATCCGGAGGTTGGTGAGGCCATGAAGGCTCTGGCGGCTTATTCCAGCCCTCGCCTGACCGGAACCGGAGCCTGCGTGTTTGCTCCCTTTGGAAGTGAAGCTGAAGCAATTTGCTGCAGGGATCACCTTGCCCGCCATCATCAGGTTCACATCGCTCAGGGATGTAATGTTTCTCCGCTTCATCTGGCCCTCCAGTCGGTTGGCCAGTGATTTTATCCAATGTACGATTGGGGTGTAGCCAAGCGGTAAGGCAGCGGGTTTTGATCCCGCCATTCCCAGGTTCGAATCCTGGCACCCCAGCCATTCCCTTTTTACCCCATCCCGGTTAACTGGAGCCGCGCATGTCCGATGCCCCGTTCATGGTGTTTTCGGGTAATGCCAACCAGCCTTTGGCGGAAGGTATTGTCCGGAAACTCAATATGCGGTTAGGCCTTGCAACCATTGGTCGTTTCATCGACGGTGAGATTGCTGTTGAGATTGAAGAAAACGTACGTAGCCGGGAAATTTTCATCGTACAGCCCACCTGTTCTCCCATCAATGAGAATTTGATGGAATTGCTGATCATGATTGATGCCTTCAGGCGTTCGTCGGCATCCATCATTACGGCGGTGATTCCCTATTTTGGTTACGCTCGTCAGGATCGCCGCATTCGCTCGGCGCGAGTGCCCATCACGGCCAAACTGGTGGCCCGCATGATTACCGCAGCCGGGGCGGATCGTGTGCTGACGATCGATTTGCATGCCGACCAGATTCAGGGCTTTTTTGATGTACCGGTGGATAACGTCTATGCCTCGCCCATTTTGCTGGGTGATGTCTGGCGGCAGCAATATCCAAGCCTGATCGTGGTGTCCCCGGACGTCGGCGGCGTTGTCAGGGCCAGGGCTCTGGCCAAGCGGCTGGACGATGCGGATTTGGCCATCATCGACAAGCGCAGACCCAGGGCCAATGAAGCCAGGGTCATGAACATCATCGGTGACGTGACGGGTCGTACCTGCATCATGGTCGATGATCTGGTGGATACCGCCGGCACCTTGTGCAAGGCTGCTGCCGCACTCAAGGATCACGGTGCCCTCAAGGTAGTGGCCTACTGCACTCATCCGGTGTTATCCGGGCCTGCGGTCGACAACATCGCCCGATCCGTGCTGGACGAGCTGGTAGTCACCGACACAATCCCACTGCACGACGAGGCCCAACAATGTAGCAAAATAAGGCAACTGAGTGTGGCGGAGATGCTGGCAGAGACCATACGACGGATTGCGGTGGGGGAATCGGTCAGTTCGTTGTACGTGGATTGATTTAGGGGGCTGCGTGCTGCCTGTCTTTTTGGGCAGTGTGCCCCTCATCCTGACAGGGTTAGCCTGTCTTCGCGGAGCCTGCCGCCAGTGCGGAGGCTCCATTTATTTTTACGCTGCTTAGAGTATTTTGGAGTAAAAAAAGATGGTAGGCGGATTTATTCTGGACGCGACAATCAGGCAAAAGACCGGTAAGGGTGATGCCCGTCGATTGAGAAATGAACACAAAATTCCGGCGGTGGTATACGGCAATGGTGAACCCACGGGAGTGGTGCTGGATCATTTCAAAATCAGCAAGGCTCTGGAAAACGAGGCCTTTTATTCGCATATCCTGACATTGAATGTAAATGGAAGCGAGGAGAAGGTCATACTCAAGGCCTTGCAAAGGCATCCGTTCAAGCCTGTGGTAATGCACATGGATTTCCAGCGGGTCAGTGCTTCCGAGCGGATCCGGGTTCACGTACCCCTGCACTTCATTAATCAGGACATTGCGGTAGGGGTGAAAAAGGGCGGTGCCATCTCCCATCATATGGTTGACGTGGAAGTCAGTTGTCTACCGGATCAGTTGCCGGAATTTCTGGAAGTTGACATGGCGACCCTGGACATCGGCCAATTTCTGCATCTATCCGATCTGATCGTTCCTGCAGGGGTTGAAATTCTGGCTCTGCACCAGGGGGCGGATCATGACCTGGCTGTGGCTTCAGTGCATGCGGTAAAATCGGGCGAAGCATCAGTCTGACGAGGAGTGGAGTGTGTCTGCCGGTTTGAAATTGATTGCAGGATTGGGCAATCCCGGCGTTCAGTATCAAAAAACCCGGCATAATGCCGGGTTTTGGTTTGTGGACGGTATTGCGGATCGGCTTAATGTTGACTTCAGACCGGAGGCAGCCTTTCAGGGAGAGTTGGCACGCCTCGAATACGGCGGCAACACCGTATTGCTGTTAAAGCCTGCCACCTACATGAACCACAGTGGACGCTCGGTAGGGAGCGTACTCCGCTACTTCAAGATCAATCCCGCCGAAATGCTGGTCGCACACGATGAACTGGAGTTTTTACCGGGTGTTGTTCGGCTCAAGGTCGCAGGAGGGCATGGAGGGCATAATGGTATCAGGGATATCATCGCTCAAACCGGCTCTGCCGATTTTGCACGGTTGCGAATAGGTATCGGGCGTCCCCCGGATAAATCCCGCGTCAGCCAGTATGTACTTGAAAATCCCGGCAAAACCGAGGCAGGGCAGATAGCTGCTGCCATCGACAGGGTGATGGATCACGCCGAAGCCATGCTGGATGGCCATATCCAGAAAGTCATGAACAGTTTGAACGCGGTGTGATGCAGGGAGCCAGGAAAAGGCAACCAGCGATGTTGCCTGGTTGTAAGGCTGATCCTGATTGTGGGGTATTGACAAGGCATCCTAATCAAATAATAATGCACGTCTTCACGTATGGAGGGGTTCCCGAGCGGTCAAAGGGATCAGACTGTAAATCTGACGGCTCTGCCTTCGAAGGTTCGAATCCTTCCCCCTCCACCAAGGTTGTCAGAGAGGAATGCGGGTGTAGTTCAATGGTAGAACCTCAGCCTTCCAAGCTGAT
>CAIVXW010000251.1 GCA_903910005.1 uncultured Methylococcaceae bacterium | reverse complement strand
GGGCTGTTCACCACCGCCTTGACCGGCTCCGCCATGGTGTCCCCGGTCGGTGTTGCCACCAGTACAATGGGGTAACGGGTACCGGTCGGTACGGTCACCGAGTAGTATTCGGAGCGTCCATCGAGCTGGGTTCTTGCGACGATTTGATCATCGCTGTCATGTACCTCAATGCGGGCATTAAACAGGGGGCCGTGCTGATTCTTGACCATTCCGGTCAGGGTTGATGCAGTACTGGCTGGAGCGGCCATTTGCATCCCCTTGCCTGATCCACCGCCATCACATCCTGACAACACCGGGATCAGAATCAGGGAAGAAATGCAGAGGGTAACCGGCACGATACGAGGCGTGACCCTTTTGCTTTTTTTATGAGTCATTGGAATTCCGTCGAATTGAAGAGTGAAAAACACCGAATCAGGCCATTCACTCATGCCCTGGATTGGCGCACGTTTGGCACCCAGTGCAACAAATGCAATGCGATCCTGGCGACCTTACCTTGAAACATCCGTGTAACAAAGCGAGCCCTTTATAGCATATCCGGCCTTATTCTGCATGCCGCCCCCTGCCCTCTGCATGAGGCGTGACCTGTTATCTCGCCGGTTTACGCCCCCGTCGTCGACGGGGGTGAGCCTGAACCGGATCAGTCTGTAAAGCCTGCTCCAACGCATTGAAATCCGCCCCACCGGAGGCAGCAGGTTCCGCAAAAATTGCATTGTTCAAACCGCTGTTGATGGAATCGGCAAATGGGCTGATGAGCGGGGTATTCACGCCGCCATTGACGCCATCATACTGCGGAACCGGTGTCGTCAGTTCCTCAAGGGGCGGATTCAGATAATCCAGGGTTCGCTCAAAAGCCGATTCAACCGCCGGATCCTGGAAATTGAGTGAAGGTTGCCGGGCCAGTAACAGATCAACCGAAGCTGAATCCTGAACCTTGGAGAACCAGTCCTCAACCCGGCTGGCGGCTGAGGCCGGAGCCGTCTGACTCCAGTTCAATAACTGCTCAGTTGCTTCAGGTACCCCCATACTGGCCAATGCCAGGCCACTGACTTCAAATCCGGGGGTTTCCATTGAATCGGTCGTTATGTGCTGCGTCAGTGTTTCGATGGCGGCCGGATTGCGAACGTCCGGGAGGACGGCAAAGGCGGCTTTCTGCTTGAGCCGCAGTTTATCATCTACATTGATCTGGCGACTGGGGTCGGTCAGGGCGTCGAGCAGTGCGTTCACCCCGGCGGGTGCGCCGATACTGGCAATGGATTTGGCCAGGGTTGCCGCATAGGCCGGATCGCTGCCCTGCATATCCTGCCAGGCCAGTTCGAGTGTGGGTGATAACTCTTCATGGAAACGTCCGCCCCAGCGATTCGAGGCGACCTGTGAGATAGCCTGCAAACTGGCCAGATACAGGGGGGACTGGTTGCCCTCCTGGGCCAGATTCATGAGTTCGGTCAAGGCATCCTGCGTGGCAATTTCGCCCAATAACCCAACCAGCAGATTTTTTTCGGCCACTGACCGAACCGGATCATTCAACAGCGTGGTGATTTCCTGGTAAATGGCAGCGTCCGGCGTCTGCCTGAGATGTTCCGCCAACAACCCGCCCTCGATCGGGATTTGACTGATATCCCCGGTCAGGAGGGCTGTCTGCCAGTTTTGCCAAT
>CAIVXW010000250.1 GCA_903910005.1 uncultured Methylococcaceae bacterium | reverse complement strand
GGATCCAGCCAAACTGGCGGCGGCGAGTCAACCGTCCCGTGACTGGAGTGCTGCTGACGGCAATGCCGGGACGGCAACCCTTGAGGTTGGTTTCAGTGATGCACCGGATGCTACCATAAAAAACATGGTATCAAGTGGCTACGACCTGCGCTATGAAAATCCTGAGCTTTCAGAAACCGGTCAGTATACAATTACCAGGTTATCAGATAACAGGGTTTTCAGTACGGTCGATGGCAGTCTGACTCTGGCTGACGATGGCAGCCTGACCGTCGACGGGATCAAGATAAGTTTGCTGGGCAGGGAAGGCCTGGTTGATGGCGATTCCTTCAGCATAACCGCGCCGGATGATGATTTTGGAGGCATTGCCGATAACAGTAACATGCTTGCGCTGAGTCAACTACAGACGGCAGGCACCCTGGATAATAAAACCTATTCGTTTCACCAGGTCTATACCCAGATGGTTACGACAATCGGCGGACGAACCCGCACAGCCGAGATTGATACCCAGGCACATACCACGTTCCTCAGTCAACTGACTGAACAACGGGAAAATGTATCCGGCGTCAATCTGGATGAAGAAGCCTCGAGTCTGTTGAAGTACCAGCAGGCCTACCAGGCTGCCGCCCAGATCATCCCGATCGCCAACAGCATGTTTGATGCCTTACTCTCCGCCGTTCGCTAGAGGTTAACCCGCCATGCGCATATCCACTGCAACCATCCGGGAGACCGGGGTTAAAAACATCATGTTTCGCCAGATTGAAATGAACCGCAGCCAGGAGGAAATGGCCAGCGGCCTGAAACTGCTCAAACCCTCCGATGACCCGGCAGCCATGGCCAGCGTACTGGATTTCAAGGCCTCCATTGACTTGAACAACCGCTATCAGGACAACATTTCTGCCGTACAGTTACGGCTCAATAACGAGGAAACGGCTCTGGATTCGGCCAGTAATATCCTCTATCGCGTCAGGGAGTTGACCGTCACCGGGCTGAATGCCACCTATAATGGATCAGATCAGGACGCCATCGGTCGGGAAATTCATGAAATGACGATGGCCCTGATGGATGTGGCCAATACCAAAGATGACAAGGGAGAGTATCTGTTTGCAGGTTCAAGAGCCGAAGTCAAACCGTTCGATTTTGACCCGGAAAGTTCCCCACTCACCGTCAGCTACCGGGGAGACAAATACCAGCGCAAGATACAGGTGGGAGCCGATATCCTGATGAGTGCAAACCATAATGGTTTTTCGGTGTTTGAAAATGTTCCCTCGGTGGATACCGGCCCCGTTGCAGCCACTGGTGCTACCACCGCCGAAACCGGGGAATTGTCCGGGGTTGCACCTGTGGAACCGGTCGCCGACGAAGAGGCCAGCACCCCTTCCGATGGTACTACGGCCAGTGAATCAACCCCGGCACCGGTACGCAGTATTTTTAATACCCTGCTCAGACTGAGGGATGCTTTTACCGGAAGCCTGGAAGAAAGCGAAGCCCACCGGATTATCACGGCGGGGCTGCAGGATCTGGATGCAGGCCTTAAAAGCCTGTCAGATGCCCGGGTAGAAGTGGGAGCCCGTCTCAGCACCCTGGATCAACAACACAACATTCTGGAAAAATTCAACCTTGATTCGCAACAAAACCTGTCTGACCTGCAGGATGCCGATTATGCCGAGGTGATCAGCCGGTTCAATCTGCACCAGACCGCCCTGCAGGCTTCCCAGCAGGCTTATGTCAAGGTGCAGGGTTTGTCACTGTTCAATTATCTTTAAAACACGGGTCAAAACACATCCTTCAGGCGTCTCAGTTCAGCAAAAACCCCAACATCATCTGCATGCATCAGGTTGAGGCGGGCGCGGATGGATGGGCTGTCGGGACGCAGGAACGGGTTGCAGGCCCGTTCTTCGGCCAGCGTTGACGGCACGGTCGAGAGACCCTGGCGTCTGTACTGTCTGACCTGTTCTGCCCGACGCTGCAGGTCGGCGTTGTCCGGTTCTACCGTGAGGGCGAACCGGGCGTTGGCTTCAGTGTATTCGTGAGCGCAGTAAATCCGGGTTTCTCCCGGTAATGCCCGTATTTTCTGCAACGATTGCCACATCAGGGCCGCTGTTCCTTCGAACAGGCGGCCACATCCCAGTGAAAACAGGGTATCTCCCACGAATATCATCTGCTCGCCCGGCAACCAGAAGGCAAGGTGTCCCCGGGTGTGGCCGGGTACCTCCATGACGCGGATTTCGGTGTGTCCGATCAGGAAACAATCGCCCTCCTGCACCCGTCGATCCAGCCCCGGAATGCGCGGCCCATCCTGATCCGACCCTACGATTTCACAACCGGTGGACTGTTTCAGTCCGTTGTTGCCACCGATGTGGTCGGCATGGTGGTGGGTGTTGAATACGTGAGTCAGCGACCAGCCCGAGGCAGCCAGTGCCGCCAGTACCGGGGCGGCTTCTGCCGGATCGACCGCGATCGTGTGGCCGGAGTCCGGCAGATGCAGCAGATGAATATAATTGTCCCGGAGTACCGGAATTTGCCTGAGTTCGATCATGGCAGTAGTGTCTGTGGATGCGGGTGGGATTAAACGGCCGCGTGCAGCGGTTGGTAATGAACAGGTCACGCAGATTCTCAATCCGGCTGGAATGGATCATCGCCAGCCCCGGTCTGATGTTTTCTTCCGCGTTCGGACTATTCATGGTGGTCAAAAGCCCTGAAACCGGCCAGTTTGATCAGGCTGTCGCGTTTGGCCAGGCGGTAATCCTCGCTCATCATTTCGCTTACCAGGGTCTCCAGGCTGGTTTTGGGTTCCCACCCCAGTTTGAGTCGGGCTTTGCCGGGGTCGCCCAGCAGGGTTTCCACTTCGGTAGGCCGGTAGTATTTGGGATCAACCGCCACGATCACGTCCCCCGGTTTGAGGCGAATATCCTGGTTTTCCAGCGTGGCAACCCGCCCGGTTTCGTGGCTACCGTTTCCCTGCCATTCCAGGGTCATGCCCAGTTCAGCCGCCGCCAGGTTGATGAAGTGGCGGACTGAATACTGTCGACCGGTGGCAATGACAAAATCGTCCGGTTTGTCCTGTTGCAGCATCAGCCACTGCATTTCCACATAATCACGGGCATGACCCCAGTCCCTCAGTGCGTCCAGGTTGCCAAGATGGAGACAGTCCTGCAACCCCAGGGCAATGCGACTCAGGCCACGGGTAATTTTGCGGGTAACGAAGGTTTCACCACGCAAGGGGCTTTCATGGTTGAAGAGGATGCCGTTGCAGGCATACAGTCCGTAGGCTTCGCGGTAATTGATGGTAATCCAGTACGCATACAGCTTGGCCACGGCATAGGGTGAGCGCGGATAAAACGGGGTGGTTTCGGTCTGGGGAATTTCCTGTACCCTGCCGAACAGTTCTGAGGTGGAAGCCTGATAAAACCGGGTTTTGTCCTGCAGTGACAGGATGCAGATGGCTTCAAGCAGGCGCAGGGTACCCAGGGCATCGGTGTTGGCCGTATATTCCGGGCTTTCAAAGGACACGGCCACGTGGGATTGTGCCCCCAGATTGTAAATTTCATCCGGCCTGACTTGCTGGATGATGCGGATGAGATTGCTGGAATCGGTCAGGTCGCCATAATGTAGAATGAACCGGCGATCGGTTTCGTGCGGATCCTGATAGAGATGATCGATACGGTCGGTATTGAACAGCGAGGTGCGCCGCTTGATACCGTGTACGGTATAGCCTTTGGCGAGCAGCAGTTCGGCGAGATAGGCACCGTCCTGACCGGTAATACCTGTAATAAGGGCGACTTTGGACACGGCTGAATTTCTGTTACGGTAAATAATGCAGATTCGGGGGGGTGTTCAGGGGCTGATTCGGGCCAGACCAAACCGGGTTTGGGACGGGCAGTTTATCGCTGCAGTTCTGCCAGCAGCCAGCGGCCCCCCTGAATGAACTGGCGAACCACCTGCTGAGGGCTGCCGTTATCCAGCAGGGCTTCCTGCATTCGCAGTACTTTGGCCTTGGCGGCATCGTCAAGCCGGTGGGCTACGGCCAGCCACAGGATGTCCAGATTGTAACCATCCCGCAGGCAAACCGGCACCAGATCGGCACCTGCGGCCTCCAGTTGCAAATCCTGCCGAATGGCGTCCAGGGCTGCCCGAATGGATTCAGCCTTGGGCGTTTCCGGTTCGACAACATTATAGGGCGGTGCCCAGTCGCGGGCCGGGCGTAACTGGTCGATGTGGGTGGCTACGACAATGATGGGAGGCAGTCGCCGGTTAAGTCGGGTTGCGTAGTGGTTTTTCAGGGCTTCAAGAAACAGCCGGTCGGCCTGCCGGGCCGCTTCCCTGACTGAACAGACCAGAAACAGCAGATCAATCTGGCTCAGGATGTCGCGGTTTTTTGTTAACCAGTCGACATTGACGCCGAACCCCGGGGTATCAATCAGCAGTGCCTCGAAATCCGAATCCGGCAAAAAATCCGCGCTTTTCAGCGGATAGGCGGTGATGGCCTGGGTGCAGGGCACGATGTCGTCCGGAGCCCGTAACTGGCCGTGCAAGCGATTGATGAGGGTGGATTTACCGGCATTGGTTTGCCCTGCCACCAGGATGCGTAGCGGTTCGCTGGCCAGGGTGTCCTGCCGGGCCTGGATCCGGGCCAGGTCGCGCCGGGTTTGGTCGCTGTGCGGATCATGGCTTGATCGGGTCTCGGCAACCAGACGCCCGCTATAGAGCAGGATGGCGTAGTGGCCCACCTGAACAATGAAGCTTTGCAGCAACCACTTTTTCAGTAACGGCAGGGTACCCTGGCTGATGCCGGTCTGGGCCGTGGCGGCAGTGGCGGCAGCCAGACCGGCAGCCGGGTTGAATAACAGCCGGGTCAGGTTGGCCAGAAACAGGGCATCCTGTAGTCGATCCTTCCATTTGATCAGGGTGATGCCATCGCTCAGGGTCAGCAGTTCACTGAACGGCACCCGCTCCTGCAGCAGGATGCGTAGATCATGCGATACCCGCTCCACAATCAGCAGGATCCAGGGCGTGGGAATATCCAGCTCCGGCCGGTTGCTGCCAGGCCGGTAAATGGCTGCCACCACCCCCAGGGTGTCCCGGCCCAGAGCCAGCCACTCGTTCAGGTTCTCGAACCCTGCCATCCCGGCGGTACTGGCGTAGCGGTCAGCCAGTTGTTCCACCGCAGCCCGTGCCTGTTCATCGCGGGGAGAATCACCGCCATCGGCTGACGGGCGGGCCACACTGAAATCGCTGGACGGTCGTTGGCGCAGCCAGCGTGCCAACATCAGGGCCAGGCCTGCCGACACCGGCAACAGAAGCAAGGTGTCGCGGAAATCAGGCTGTTGATACAACCAGTAACCGCCGAGTGCCATCAGGCCCAGGGTCGGGGCACACAGTAACAGGATAACCAGCAGCCAGCCCCATTGGCGTCCGCGTGTTTGCATGATCATTTACTCCTGCCGAACCCAGCCGGCAAATCCCAGGAAAGCCAGCGAAGCAATGCCGGCAGTAATCAGGGCAATGGCCGAGCCCTGTAATGGAACCGGTACGTCGGCGGTGTCCAGTCGCTCCCGAACTCCGGCAAACAGGAACAGCACCAGGGTAAATCCGAGGGCGGCCCCCAGCCCGTACAGCAGCGATTCGACCAGGCTTTGTGCCGTGCGGGCATTCAGCAACGCGACACCCAGCACGGCGCAATTGGTGGTAATCAGCGGCAGAAACAGGCCCAGGGTACGGTGCAACAGCGGGCTGGTAGCCCGCATCAACAGTTCGGTGAATTGCACGGCAACCGCGATGATCAGGATAAACGCCAGAGTCCGCAGATACGTCAGTCCGTGCGGGTGCAACAGGTAATGATCCAGCAGATAGCTCAGGCCCGCTGCCAGTGTCAGCACCAGACTGGTGGCCAGTCCCATGCCCAGTGCCGTTTCCGGCTGTTTCGATACCCCCAGAAAGGGGCACAGCCCCAGAAACTGCACCAGCACGAAGTTATTGACCAGTATCGTATTCACGAAGATCAGCAAGGCTTCAATCATCGTTTCAATCCGGGATTTGGCACGGTAGCGTCAGGCTGGATAGGGCAGGGGGCTATTGCCTGAAACCTTCTGCCTGGATGATGATTTTTACCTCATCGCCAATCATCGGCAGAAAAGCCTTCATGCCAAAGTCACTGCGTTTGAGCGTCCCGCTCGCATCCACGCCACAAACGGTTTTGAGATAGAGCGGATGAAACCCACACTGATAATGCTCAATGGTCAGGGTCAGGGGGCGGGTGACGCCCAGCAAGCTCAGGTTTCCGATCACCCGGGTTGGTTTATCGCCAAGGTATTCCACCGTATCGGCC
The DNA here is from genome assembly GCA_903910005.1 of uncultured Methylococcaceae bacterium. Lineage (GTDB taxonomy): Bacteria > Pseudomonadota > Gammaproteobacteria > Methylococcales > Methylococcaceae > CAIVXW01. The sequence continues at coordinate 3,705 of CAIVXW010000250.1, read as the reverse complement.
TGATAGGTAATGGTTGGATATTGGGCCGTGTTGAAGAAGTCGCCCGAACGCAATTTATCTTCCAGTTCGGGCAGGCCGGTATCAATGGATGCGGCCTCCAGGCTAATCTGAACCGAGCCGGTTTTACGCTCGGCATCCAGTGTGACCGTGCCGCTGGTTTTGTCGAATCGGCCCCTCTGGGTGGAAAACCCCAGGTGGCTGATTTCAAATGACGGGAAGGTGTGCCGCTCATCAATGCGGAAGGTATCGGCACGGGCATCCGCCAGAATGAATGGAAGCAGTGACAGGGCAGTGAACAGGGTTTTTTGCGGGATATGTTTCATGGTGAAATGTTCTCCGGGGTCAGGGTTCGGCACTCAGGCATCTCAGAGCCGGGGAGTATAAGTTGTCAGCCGCCGGTATGCCAAAAAAAAGGCGGCCTGCGTTGTGCAGGCCGCCCCGGTGCGGTTACCCGTATGAACGGAATGGTTTATTTGTTTTTGGCCCGTTCAGCGGCTTCCTTGATGACGCCATCCGATACGTTTTTCGGACAGGCCGTGTAGTGTGAAAACTCCATCGAGAACTGGCCGCGACCGGAGGTCATGGTACGCAGGTCACCGATGTAGCCGAACATCTCGCTCAGCGGAACCTCGGATTTGATGCGTACCCCGGAAGCACCGGCATCCTGCGACTTGATCATGCCGCGACGCCGGTTGAGGTCACCGATGACATCACCCACATTGGCATCCGGCGAGAAGGTATCGACCTTCATGATCGGTTCCATCAGTTGGGGGGCAGCCTTGGGAATGCTTTGGCGGAAGGCGGCCTTGGCGGCGATTTCAAACGCAATGGAGGAGGAGTCAACCGCATGGAAGCCACCGTCGGTCAGAATGACCTTGAAGTCCAGACAGGGATACCCGGCCAGCACACCTTTATCCAGCATGCTCTTGAAGCCTTTTTCCACCGCCGGCCAGTATTCACGCGGTACGTTACCGCCGGTCACGGCTGACTCAAATACGAAACCGGTGCCGGGTTCGCCAGGTTCAATCACATAATCAATTTTGGCGTACTGACCCGATCCACCCGTCTGCTTTTTGTGAACGTAGGTGTCTTCAACCTTTTTGGTGATGGTTTCACGGTAGGCCACCTGCGGTTTGCCGACGACGACCTCGACACCGTGGGTACGCTTGAGGATGTCTACCTTGATTTCCAGATGCAATTCGCCCATGCCCTTGAGGATGGTTTCTCCGCTCTCCTCGTCGGTGGTGACATGGAAAGAGGGGTCTTCCTGTACCATCTTGCCCAGGGCCACGCCCATTTTTTCGTTGGCGGCCTTGTCCTTGGGGGCAATGGCGATGGAAATAACCGGGGCAGGGAATACCATCGGTTCCAGGGTGGCGGGTTTGTCCGGGTCGCACAGGGTGTGCCCGGTCTGGACGTTCTTCATGCCCAGTACGGCCACGATGTCACCGGCCTGGGCCGAATCCAGTTCCTGGCGCGAGTTGGCGTGCATTTCGACGATACGGCCAATCCGTTCGGTTTTGCCGGTGTAGGTGTTGAGGACGGTGGTTCCCTTTTCCAGACGACCCGAGTAAAGGCGCAGGAAGGTGAGGGCACCAAAACGGTCGTCCATGATCTTGAAGGCCAGGGCACGCAGGGGCCGCTCCGGATCAACGATGGCGTGGGTGCCGGTTTCATGGCCTTCCAGATCGACTTCCGGTTGCGGTTTGACTTCAGTCGGATTGGGCAGGTAGTCGATGACACCATCCAGCACCAGTTGCACGCCCTTGTTCTTGAATGAGGAACCGCAGAAAGTGGGGAAAAATTTCATGGTGATGGCCCCCCTGCGGATGCACCGCTTGAGGGTGTCAATGTCAGGTTGCTCCCCTTCCAGGTAGCGTTCCATGACGTCGTCGTCTTCCTCCACGGCACGTTCAACCAGTTTCTCACGCCATTCTTCCACCTGATCAGTCATGTCAGCCGGAATGTCCCTGATTTCATAATTCATCGGATCGCCGGAGGCATCCCATATCCAGGCTTTACGGGTCAGCAGATCCACCACCCCGACAAATTCGTCTTCACGGCCAATCGGCAAGGTCATGACCAGCGGGTAGGCACCCAGTACGTCTTCAATCTGTTTGACCACCCGGTAAAAATCAGCACCGGTGCGATCCAGCTTGTTGACGTAGATGATGCGGGCAACCTTTGAATCGTTGGCATAACGCCAGTTGGTTTCTGACTGGGGCTCTACACCGCCCGAGCCGCAAAACACGCCGATGCCGCCATCCAGAACCTTCAGGGAGCGGTACACTTCGATGGTGAAATCGACGTGACCGGGGGTGTCAATGATGTTGAACCGGTGGTTTTTCCAGAAGCAGGTTGTAGCGGCAGACTGGATGGTGATGCCGCGTTCCTGTTCCTGTTCCATGAAGTCAGTGGTAGCGGCCCCGTCGTGAACCTCACCGATCTTGTGAATTTTCCCGGTCAGTTTCAGGATGCGTTCGGTGGTGGTTGTCTTGCCGGCATCGACGTGGGCGAATATACCAATGTTGCGATAAAGTGAGAGATCAGTCATATCTATGATGTTCAGGGTTGAAGAATGGGGGTTTCACAGGGTCGATTCTGTTGACGGGTGCCTCCGGAGACGCTGGCCAATGACAGACGGAGGACGCCCAGGCAGCCTAATAGCTTATTGAATCACCCCTCTTTTTACCATACCCTGACGTGTAAAAAGTGAAGGCGACCCGGCTCAAAAACCGGTGATGCGCCCGGATTCAGGCGGCGGCGGGTCGTTCTGCAGGGCTTTGAGGTAGCGGAACAGCAGACGGGCCGCACGGGGCGGGGCGTTGTTTTCACGTTCTGCCCGGGCGTCGCGAACCAGTTGCCGCAGTTTCTGCCGATCAGCCCCGGGATTTTCAGCCATATAGGCATCGATTGCCCGGACGTCCTCACCCAGCAGACGGTCACGCCACCGCTCCAGATGATGGAGTTGACCGGTAGCCCGGATAGCCTGCGTGCGGCGTTGCTCAAGTGACGCCAGCAGGGGTTCCGTATCCAGATGCCGCAGCAACTTTCCGATGTACTTTTTTTGCCGTTTGAGTCCACCGTGAGCGGTGATGGAGCGTCCCAGTTGCAGGGCTTCCCGCAGGGTATCCGGCAAATCCAGCCTGGCCAACTGTTCTTCAGGCAATGACAGTAGTTCTTCCCCCAACGCCAGCAAGGCGGTACTCTGTCGCTTGCGCTCGGATTTACTGGGGCTGTCCGGGGCTTCAGTGTCGTTTGAATCGTCGTCCGGGTATTGCAAGGCGGGCTCTCCCAAAAAGACGCTATGCTACACCGGGAATGGTGCCAGGGCATCAGGTGGCTTCTATTGAGCGGTGTGATGCGGTAGAAATAGCGACACATTTTTTTCATGACTTTGAGGTGTTTCAATATGTTTTGTCGTCATTGTGGTAAGGCGGTTACCGACAAGGCCGTGGTATGTACCGGGTGCGGTCACGCCATTGATGGCTCCGGGCTTCATGCCGGGTCAGGTCGACCCTGGAATGTATTTGTGGTGGTGGCCCTGGTCATCGCGACCCTGTTCATGCCGCCTGTCGGCCTGGTACTCGGGCCCATGGGGTTGATGGATGAGTCGAAGAAGGTTCAGGGTGCCGTGTTGACCACGGTTGGCATTTTCATGACCATACTGATGGTGGCCATCATTCTCGGGCTTTGAGCCCGGAT
>CAIVXW010000249.1 GCA_903910005.1 uncultured Methylococcaceae bacterium | reverse complement strand
CGCGGATCGTCCTTTTCCCAAAGGATGAATCCATGGCGTTCCGGATCGACACAGAAATGATCTTCAGGGAAGTGGGTATCAGAGACTTGCACAACACTGTTGAGGAAATTCAGCAGCATGTTGCGTGGTTTGATGTTGGCAAGATCCCCGTCGATCAGATCGCAGGCCGGATCAAACCGGACAACCGTACTGCTGCGAGTATTACTTCCCCGGATAAACTGGCCATTTTCATATAAACGGAATACCGGGTGCAGATAGGATACACAGCCGGTGCGTTCCTGGGAGTCATTCAGGCGTATGAAGTTGAGCGTATCCTTGAAACCGTTTTCAAACTTTTCAAAACCGAGTTCCAGGGTCAACACGATAATTTTCCTGTTGGCAAACTCAGAATCCTTGAGGACATACTCAACCGGAAGCTCATAAAATAACTCAGCCATTCCGTCTTCAAGCACCAGCACATCTGACATCAGTCCGAACAACTGGTACATCGCAGAGGTAGTGCTGAACCGGTTAATCAGATGGGTGCCCAGTGACTGTAGATCGTCCTCGTTAGTCAGTGCAAAGCGTTCGCTGGGGAAGCGAACTCCGTGATAACGGTTCTGGATGATGTTAAAGGCTGAACGCACGCAGTAACGGAAACCATGGATGAGACCTGACGTGGTTTTCTTGTCCCGGGCGGCCATGGGGGCACCGATGTAAAACAGGTCGGGCGAACTTTCCCAGGATGAATTCAGTTCAGGATATTTGCTCTTGGCACACATGCGTGGAGCAATATCATCGGCAAACAGCATGGGATCAGCGTAGCGGAACCCGGTAGCATAGATGACATGATCAACCTCAAACCAGCCAAATGCCGTGCCAGGCGTTTTCCAGTGCGGTAATTCTTCCTCGAAATGAACCTGATAGCTACCGTCATCCTGTTTCACCAGTTTGGTCATGGTACTACCGGTAACGGTGTGCAACGCCTTCAACTGCACCATATCCAGTATGGTGTTATTGTAGGCACGCAAATCGCCACTGAAGTGGCTGTTCCAGGCGTGATGTACCAGATTATTGCCAATCATGATGAATACGATGGCCGCATGTCCGGCAATATCGTTGGCAGCCTCAAAGGCTGAGTTGCCACAGCCCAGAATGACGACCCGCCTGTTTTTGAAGCGTTCAGGATTGGTGTCATAATCCGCGTAGTTTTCAGCCAGTTCAATCCCTTCGATATCGGGTATAACCGGTTTGACTGCACCGGTAGCCATGATCAGGCGGCGGCACTGGTATTCAGTGCCATCGGCAGTAGTCAGGATGAAATTCCGGTCGCCACCGGTTTCACGAATGATTCTTGCGACGCTGGTGTTGTACCGGATTTTCAACTCGAATTTTCGGGCAAAATCCTCCAGGTATCGAACCAGGTCTCGCCGGTCCGGATACAGTTCGTTGCTGTACTCGCCAAAGCGATGCGAATAATCGTACGTAAGCAGGGAATTCCAGTCGTGACGCAGATTATATTCCGGCTCAGGGTAGAGGTTGTGGTTTTTGTTGAGGGAAAGCAGGGTATCATGACGGGGATACTGTTTATAAAACGAGGCAACGCCATCCGTTTTCTCCAGAATCAGGTAATCATGTCCAGCCTGTTCCATGAAGTAACCCATTTGCAGGCCACCCGGGCCTGCACCGATGATGAGGTATTCGTGATAAATCATGTGCGTATACGATTGACAGTTTCAAAAAATCAGTTATTTGCAGTCCAGGGGGCCCAGTTCAATGGCAGAACCATCCGCCTTGAGTCGGGGTCTTTGCAGATTGTGATTCTTGATCCGGGGATCATCTGCGGCCCAGGGGCGGAAGCCGCCACGGGATTCGTCCGTTGTGAAATGATCCAGCGGATACACGGTATCGGTCACCTTGACTATGCTGTTGAGGAAATTCAACAGGGTATTGCGTGGCTTGATGTTTGACAGATCACCGTCAATTACTTCGGAGGCCTTGTCGAAGCGGGTAACAACCGAGCTGCGGGTATTGCTGCCACGAATATACTCTCCCTGATCATACAGCCGGAAGGCCGGATGCACGAACGCGACGTTGGCGGGCGTTTGGGGGTCGTTGCGGCGCACGAAATTGAGGGAGTCCTCAAAGCCGTTTTCAAAGGTGTCAAAGCCCAGTTCCAGCGTAAATACGATGATTTTCTTGCGGGCGAATTCCGAATCCCTGATGGTGTAGGTGACCGGAAGTTCGTAGACCAGTTCTGCGGTACCGTCATCATTCAGAACCAGAACGTCACACAGTGTACCGTAGAGCTGATACAGGGCAGACGTATTGCTGATTCTGGTAATCAGGTGATCACCCAGTTTCTGCAGGTCATCTTCGGTTTTAAGTTCAAACCTGTCAGCGGGAAGCGGAACCTGGTGATATTTTTGATCCAGTATTCTGAACAGGGTTCTGGTATTGTAGCGGAAACCATGGATAAACCCTGAAGCCGACTTTTTGTCACGGGCTGCCATATTGGTACCGATGCAGTACATGTCTGGCGTAGTGGTTTCCCAGCTTGAGTCGAGTACCGGATATTTCATGGCTGCATCCATCCGGGGCGCGATGTCCTCCGCAAACATTCCCGGATCCGCGTATTTGAAACCGGTAGCCCGAATTACGTGATCCACTTCAAACCAGCCATAACTGGTGCCCGGCGTTTTCCAGTGGGGCAATTCTTCGGTATAGTGAACCTGAAGGCTTCCGTCTTCCTGCCTGACCAGTTTTGTCAAGGTGGTTCCGGTAACCGTATGCATGGCTTTTAACTGGAACATGTCCAGTATCGTGTTGTTGAATGACCTCAGGTCACCGACAAAATGGCTGTTCCAGGCATGCCGAATGAATCGATTGCCAATCATCATGAAAACCACGGCAGCCTTGCCCTGCAGTTCGGTGGCCACTTCAAAGGCTGAATTGCCTCGGCCCAGTATTACAACGCGCTTGTTGGTGTAACGGTCCGTATTGGGCTGGTAATCCTCAAATCCTTCCGCCAGTTCAATGCCTTCGACGTCAGGAATATTGGGCTTCAGTGGCCCGGTTGCCAGCAGCAACCGCTTGCAGTAATACTCGTTGCCGGAGTCGTCTGCCAACCGGAACAGTTTGTCACCCTCTGCCTGACGCGATATCATTGTAACAGGGGTATTGTACTGAATCTTGATTCCAAACTTTTTCACGTAGTCATTGAGATACTGTACCAGTATTGTATTGCTTGGGTACAAATCCTGGGTATAATCAGTAAACTGATGCGAGAAATCATCCGTCAGCAGGGAGTTCCAGTCATGCCTCAGATTAAATTCCTGTTCAGGGAAAAAGTTGTACACCTTGTTGAGTGAAATCAGGGTGCCATGTCGTGGATATTGTTCAAAAAAAGATCCGGCAACCGCGTTACGTTCCAGTATGAGGTAATCCCTTCCTGCCTTCTCCATGAAATAGCCCATTTGTACGCCGGCCGGGCCAGCACCAAGGATGATGTATTCGTGGTAGTTCATAGTCTCACGATGGTTGGTTGGTAATGATGAATGTAATGCTTCAAGCCTATTTTCCCGGCAGTGTATCGTTTGCTCGTCGCCGTGACGAAGTTGCCCGTTATACAACCCCCCGGAACGAGCGGCAGCCTTGTCGGCAGGAGCGGGTTTCGGGATGCCATTCTCCTGCCTCAAGAGCCGGAGGGAAGGTAATATCTGTAGAGTATACCCAGCGATGCGTCTGTACCGAACCGACTGCCTTGCGAAAAAGCAGAGGGTAGTTCCATCCAGCTATCCTTACGAGCTTGCCAAGTACAGTGTGGGGAGAGAGTCTACATCAGAATGATGCGATTTTGTGGCTTTGTAAGAGAATGTAAGATTTGTATCAAAATTCACCTTGAAAAACAGGGTACATCCTGATCTCTGCGCTCAGAATTTCCGGCATTGGAAGTAAGCGGGAATTCAATCGACTGCGACCGGCAAGATACGCTGAAGTGCCCGGCTCATCCATCGGTCGGCCAATGGCAAGTAGGGGTTTGCCAGGCGGTTGGGCCATCATGACCGCCCACCGGATGATATCCCTGCAGGGACGCCGACAGGGGGAGCCAGAGCCGCCCCCTGGATTGATGGGCTTCCGGCAAGTGCGTAGCGGGCGTCAAACAGGTTGTCGGGTAAAGTGGAACGACTGATGCCGTCTGCGACTGACCGGGATCAACCCCCGTAAGGGCGGGGACGACGGCACTTGTGCTTGACTCAAAACCTCAAACTGACTAAACTCCACGCTCTTCATTTGCTGATGTGCAGAGGAACTCCGAGGTATAGCGCAGTCTGGTAGCGCGTCTGCTTTGGGAGCAGAATGTCGGGGGTTCGAATCCCTCTACCTCGACCATGCGCTTGTAGCTCAGCCGGATAGAGCATCGGCCTTCTAAGCCGAGGGTCGCAGGTTCGAGTCCTGCCAAGCGCGCCATTAGGTCGCAGGGCACAATGGTGGCCGTAGCTCAGTTGGTAGAGCCCCGGATTGTGATTCCGGTTGTCGTGGGTTCGAGCCCCATCGGTCACCCCACCTCGCTGCATCAGTTCAAACCATTTCAGGGCCGTTAGCTCAGCCGGTAGAGCAGTGGACTCTTAATCCATTTGTCGTAGGTTCGATCCCTACACGGCCCACCAGTCAAGACAAGGCTTCACGTGCAATCGTGAGGCCTTTTTTGCTTTAGGCTCCCGGCAAAAAAAAGGGGCGGTTCGAGAACCGCCCCCCGGGCTAATGGCCGCTTATTCCGCGTTCAGCACGTTGTTGTACACTGAGGTACCGGTGATGTCTTTCAGGTCAACGGTGAGGGCACGGGTGTCCTTGTCGATATTGACTTCACCAAAGAACTGCAACCCGGCATAGGGAGAGAGGTTAACCTGACCTGCGGGCGGAGCCTTGGAAAATACCACCTGCGGGCCAAACGTGGCATCGGTGGTGTTGGGTCCGAAGGAACCGGCGTTCAGGGGGCCTGCCACGAACTCCCAGAAGGGCGAGAAGTTTTTGCTGCTGGCCTTGGCGGGATCGTAGTAGTGGGCCGCCGTGTAATGCACGTCAGCGGTCAGCCAGACAATGTTCCTGACCTTCGCCTTCTTGATGTTTTTCAGCAGGCTGGCCATTTCCAGTTCGCGACCGGCAGCAGGGCCGTCGTTACCATTGGCAATGGCTTCCCAGCGGGCATTACCGGCTGCATCCTTGCCATCGCCCACATTCAGGCCAATCGGCATGTCAGCCGCAATGACTTTCCAGGTGGCTTTGGAGGATTTGAGCTGGGTTTGCAGCCATTCCATCTGTTCCTTGCCAAGAAAACGGGTTTCCGCACTTTGCCCGGTTTGCAGATTGGTGGTGTTGGGACCGCGGTAGCTACGCATGTCGATAACGAAAACATCCAGCAGCGGGCCGTAGGAAATTTTGCGGTAAACGCGCTCGGATTCGCGGCTGCTGTACGGACGCATCGGTGCGTATTCACGGAAGGCCGTGGCGGCCCGGGCAATCAGGGTGGGAACGTTCTTTTCCACATAACGGGTATCCGCGCTCAGATCCTTGCTGTCAGACCAGTTGTTGACGACTTCATGGTCATCCCACTGCCAGATCTGCGGTACTTCGGCGTTGAATGCGCGAACATTGTCGTCCAGCAGGTTGTACTTGTAACGGCCACGGAACTCTTCCAGGGTTTCGGCAACCTTGGCGACTTCAGGGGTTACCACGTTGACCCAGGTCTGTCCGTTTTCAGCGGTTACTGACTCAGGAATGATGCCGTCAGCGTAAATGCTGTCGCCGTTGTGAATGAAAAAGTCGGGGTTGGTCTGGCGCATGGATTCATAGATTTTCATGCCGCCGAAGGCCTTGTTGATGCCCCAGCCTTGTCCGGCGGTATCGCCACCCCAGACAAAACGGATATTCTGGTCGGTGCCGGGCGTGTGGAAGCTGCCCATTACCGGTTCGCTGGCAGTACGGGCATTGCTCAGGTCTTCGTACCAGACCTTGACATAAATATCCTGGCCCTTGGGCAGGTTGGTCAGTTCCTGACGGCTGGTAAAATCAGTGCCAGCCATGGCATAAGGGCCACGAATGATTTTGGAATCAGTAAAGTCCTTGTTGGTGGCGTATTCGACCATCATGCGGGATTCACGATCAGAGCGGCTCCAGACAACGACGCTGCCATTGCCCAGGTCACCCAACTGGATGCCTTGCTGCATCAGGGGGGCATCGGCGAATGCGGTTGAAGTGGCCAGCAAGCCCAGCGAAGCCAGGATGTGGGTCAGTTGACGCAAGCGAAAAGAACGATGATTCATCTGCTGTAGTTCTCGGTCAGGGTTGAAAAGCCGGACATTCAACCGGAACGGCAATACAGGCGGATGAACGAATGATGAAGATTTTGATTCCGCACGTGGAGAGACAACCGATGGTTCTACCGGATTACCAGGGGCATGGCCTCGTTAACCTGATGAGTTCGCTCATCACCGGTCTGGGTGGAAAAGCCCCGGAGTACCCGCCGCTGGCCGCCTGGCCAGACGGCATCATGCAGGGGATTCGCCACGTCGTGCTGATTCTTGTCGACGGACTGGGCTACGATTACCTGCTGAGCCAGGGCGCAGAGACCCGTCTGGCACAGACAGTACATTGCCGCATGACTTCGGTGTTTCCCTCGACGACGGCTTCGGCCATCACCAGCGTTTATACCGGCGTGGCACCGCAACAGCACGGTCTGACCGGCTGGCACATGTATTTCAGGGAACTGGGCAGTGTGCTGGCCGTGTTGCCGGGCGTACCCCGTTACGGCGGGGTTACGCTGAAAAAAAGCGGCATTCCGGTCAACCGGTTCTTTTCACACCGATCGGTATTCGAGCGGATTCCGCGCAAATGCCATGTGGTCAGCCCGGCCCGGATTGCCTGTTCCGACTTCAACCTTGCCCACCGTGGCAAGGCCGCCATTACTGACTACACGACCGGCGACGCATTTTTTGCCGCTCTGGAACGAATCGTCCGCCAGCGTTCCGAACGCACCTTTACCTACGCCTACTGGCCGGATTTCGATCATGTTTGCCACGAGGTCGGCAGTCACAGTGATGCGGCCCTGGCTCACCTGACGGCCTTTGATGCTGCCTATCAGGCCTTCATCACGGCCATTCGCGCCACACCCACCCTGGTGCTGGTGGCAGCCGATCATGGGTTCATCGACACCAGCCCGGCCCGCACCGTCAATCTGGCGGATCATCCCGACCTGGCTGATGCCCTGGTATTGCCGCTCTGCGGAGAGCCACGGCTGGCATACTGTTACGTCAAACCCCGGCAGGCCAGCCGTTTCGAACAATACATCCTGACCGAACTGGCCCATTGCATCGAATTGCGGGACAGCCAGGAATTACTGGAGAAGGGTTTTTTCGGGACGGGTACGCCACACCCCCGACTGGCGGAACGCATCGGGGATTACACGCTCGTCATGAAGGAAAACTGGATTGTGAAGGACAGACTGCCCTTTGAAAGGGAACACCGGCAAGTGGGTGTCCATGGCGGCGTCGATGCCGCCGAGATGTATGTGCCCCTGTGTATCGAACGGTGACAGGCTACAGCCGCCCCTTCATGCGCCATACCCCCACCGCCATGAAACCCAGGGCAAAGCCTGCCAGAACCAGGACATCGGGCAGGATGTCAGCCGTCGTCAACCCCCGGACGATGACATCCTGATAGGCCTTGAGTGCCCAGGCCTGGGGGGTGTACAGGGCAACGGTTTGTAGTGGGCCGGGCAGAATGTAGGCGGGTACCATCAATCCGCCCAGTGCTGCCAGGGTGATGGACAGAAACAGCGAAAGTGTATCAATCTGGGCTTCGCTCCGCCCCACCGATGCCACCAGCACCCCCAGGCCACAGGCAGCCAGTGCCGTTGCCAGCGAGACCAGCATAAAAGCCGACGGGTCACCGATGTGCAAGTCAAACACCAGCCACCCCAGGCCGAACATCACGCTGACCTGCAGCAGATTGAGGGCGTAATAGGGCAGCAGTTTTCCCAGCAGAAATACGGCCGGGTGTAACGGTGTCATCCGCAACCGGGTATCAACACCGTCGGTTTGTTCCTGCAGAAAACTCTTGGCCAGGGTCAGCATGATGAAGAACAGGCCAAAAATGGCATAGGCCGGTACATTTTGTTCGGTGGCGGTGGGGCGTTGCGGTTGCCGGTAACCCGTTGGCGCAGTGAGTTCGGGCACGACCCGTCGCTCCAGCTCGGCCTGCAGGGCCAGGGCATCGGTTTCATCGAGGCCAGCGGCTGCCAGCCAGTCCCCCAGCCGTTCGGTCAGGCGGACTTTTTCCACGATGGCTGCAACCGTCTCCCGAACCGCTGTCTGCAACTGGGTGTTGACCACCGGATCAACCATCAGGTTGACCAGCCCGGTCTCCGTGCCGGTTCGCAGGCCGTCGGTGTATGTCGGCGCGAAAATCAACCCGAAACGGGCCTGGCCAGTGCGGATGCGCTGCTCCAGCACTTCCTGACTCAACGGCTGATCGTCCAGACTATCCCTGAACACAACGCCCTCCAGCGTTCGACCGGCTGCCAGGGTCTCACCGGCCAGTTCACCCCGATCCTGATTAACCACCCAGATGTCAATGGGCTGGTGGCGGGTTCCTGCCTCAAAAACCCCCTTGAGTGCCAGGCTCATGATGACAATAAAAAAAGCGGGCATCAAAAACAGCATCAGCAGGGCTTTCTGATCACGTAAAAGCAATTTGCCCTCCTTGGTGGAGAGGGCCATCATCTGGCGGATTATCAGCATGGTATCAATCAGGGTGGATGGTCAATGGTGAATCGCGAGTGGTATGTTGGGAGTACGGCGGCCATCCTCGCGGCCTGGGGGGCAGTAACGAGTGGTATCCCGGGAGTACTGCCATCCTGACGGCCCGGTGAGGTCAGTGGCGAGTGAGTACGGCATATCAACCACCAACCCGTGCCTGCATTCGCCCCTCACCATTCACCATTCGCACCTGCCCCGCGCCTCACGTTAATCCCGGGTCTGGTGGCCCGTCAATTTAAGAAATACGGTCTCCAGGCTGGGTTCCTGCCACTGCAAGCGGTGCAGGCTTGCTCCCGGAGTGGTCAGGGCTTGCAGAAGCTCTGGCAGAACCGCTTCCGGCTGCGGGGTTTCCAGTCGCAGACGGGTAGGGTGCTGTTCAACCGCAACCACCCCGAAGCGATGGCTGAGTTGCTCAAGCAGTGTGGGGTCGGGTGGCATGGCCAGATCAATTTCGATCAGGCCGGAGGCGTAGCGGCGTACCAGGTTGTGGGGCGTATCCAGTGCCAGAATGCGACCGTGATCCATGATGGCGACCCGGTGACAGAGGCGGTGGGCTTCCTCCAGATGATGCGTACTGTACAGCAGGGTCAGACCGGCCTGGTTCAATTGCGTCAGGGTTTGCAGGATGGCATGACGGCTCTGGGCATCGACGCCCACGGTGGGTTCGTCCAGGATGAGCAGTTCCGGTTCATGCAGCAAGGCGATGGCAATATTGAGCCGTCGCTTCATGCCGCCGGAAAACTCACCGGCCGGTTGACTGGCCCGGTGGCCCAGTTGGGCTATTTCCAGGGCGAAGCCGATCCTTTGCCGGAGCTTTCGGCCTTCCAGACCGTGCAGGCGGGCAAAGAAAACCAGATTGTCGCGGGCACTCAGCACGGGATAGAAGGCGAAATCCTGCGGAACCAGGCCCAGTTTGCGCTTCTGGGCCGGGGTGCGGGGTGTGGCGGGTTGACCGTCAAGGCGGATTTGCCCGCCCTGTGGTTGCAGCAACCCGCAGAGCAGGGCCAGGGTGGTGGTTTTACCGGCACCGTTGGGACCCAGCAAACCAAAGAACTCACCCCGCGCCACCGTAAAATCCAGTCCCTGCACGGCAGGAATGGAGCCGTGATGGTAAACCAGACCGGAGACGGTCAGGGCGGGCGAAGCGGTGTCGGTCATGGGGGAACCCGGGATAAAACAGATGAGATGATCCATTTTACCCCAGGTCGGGGTGAGCCAGTGAAACGGTGGCGCGTGGCGCGGCCATCCTGGCCGCGGTGAGGGGTGAGGGGTGAGGGGTGAGGGGTGAGGGGTGACGGGTGCATGGGGACGGGGGACTGGTGACTGGTGAGGGGTGAGTAAACACTGACTGCCTACTGCCCACTACCCACTACCCACTACCCACTACCCACTGCTTCAGGAAGCAATCTGGTCGCGGGTTGCGCTGCTCCAGTCGAGATGGAAGAACTGTCCGCGTGGCTGGTCGGTGCGTTCGTAGGTGTGCGCCCCGAAATAATCCCGTTGAGCTTGCAGCAGGTTGGCTGGCAGACGGGCACTGCGGTAACCGTCAAAGTAAGCCAGGGCCGAACTGAACGCTGGCACCGGAACACCGTTACGCACCGCCAGGGCGATCACGTCACGCCAGTCAGTCTGACCGGACTGCAGGGCCTGGCTGAAATAGGGAGCCAGCATCAGGTTTCTGAGGGTGGCATTTTCGCCGTAGGCATCGGTAATTTTCTGCAGGAAGCGGGCACGGATGATACAGCCGCCGCGCCAGATCTGGGCGATGGTGCCAAAATCCAGTGTCCAGCCGTAGGTGATTTCGGCGGCGGCCATCAGTTGAAAACCCTGGGCATAGGCGCAAATTTTGGAGCAATAGAGAGCCTGACGGATGGATTCAATCACGCCTGCCCGATCATCAGGGGGCGTGACGGTCGGCCCGTTCAACACGGCACTGGCAGCCACCCGCTCGGCCTTGAGGGCGGAGAGACTCCGGGCAAACACCGCCTCGGCAATGGCATTGGCCGGTATGCCCTGTTCGAGCGCACTGACGGAGGTCCAGAGTCCGGTTCCCTTTTGTCCGGCGGTATCAAGAATTTTGTCCACCAGAAAGCCCCCGGCAACGGGATCCGGTTGTTCCAGAATATCGCCGGTAATTTCAATCAGGTAGCTCGACAGATCACCCTGATTCCACTGCTTGAACACCGCCCCGATTTCCGGAGCCGTCATGCCAAGCAGGTTTTGCATCAGGCCGTAGGCTTCACAAATTAATTGCATGTCGATGTATTCGATGCCGTTGTGAACCATTTTTACGTAATGGCCGGCACCGTCAGTCCCGATGTGGGCGGTACAGGGCACTCCGCCCGTCACTGGCTGACCGGGTGTCGCGCCCGGCAGGGGGATGCCGGTGACCGGATCGACCTTGGCGGCGATGGCGTCCCAGACCGGTTTGAGCGAAGCCCAGGCGGCTTCACTCCCACCCGGCATGAGCGAGGGTCCAAAACGGGCACCGGTCTCCCCGCCGGAAACCCCGGAACCGATAAAGGCAAAGCCGGCGGCACTCAATTCCTTTTCACGGCGGATGGTATCAAGCCAATGGGCATTACCGCCGTCAATGATGATGTCACCCGGATCAAGATGGGGCAGCAGGCTGTTGATTGCGGCATCGGTACCGTCTCCGGCCTTGACCAGCAACACGATTTTGCGGGGGCGTTCAATGGACTGGACGAATTCGGCCAGATCATAATGGCCCCTGACCCGATCCTTCGACGGCTCTGCCTGTTCACAGTGAGCCAGAAACTCCCGGGTTCTGTCCGGATTGCGGTTAAACACGGCGATATCGTAGCCGTGATCGGCAATGTTCAGGGCCAGATTCTGGCCCATGACAGCCAGACCGACCAGGCCGATGTCGGCTTTTTTTGCATTCATAAAAACTCCGGCGAAAAGGGAGAAAGAAGAACGCTGACCCGTACAAGGTGGCGGGTTTCAGCGAAAGAGCCGGGATTGTATCCCGGTTTGGGGCAGGGTTTTGGAGCGTTTTATTGACTGGCAGGAAAAAATGAATCTCTGCTGATGGTTGCGATCGGCCTTGTAGCAAAGACGCTGTCGGTATTTGTCAAGGCTGATCGCGAGAGAGCAATGAACAACTGAGCAGCCAACGTGCCATCTGACAAAGCCTGCCGTGTACAGGCTCTGGCGGCCCTTTGGCCTGCTTGAACGACTTAAGCCGACTCGCTTTTGCCAGGCCATTTGGCACGGTGCTGCGGGCATTTAACGCATGCACTGCCAGACTAAATGCCGCATTGACCTTCAGGGCAGCGTCGCCTGAAGTGCCAGCGGGCGAAACGTTCATAGATAAAACGCAGCATGGGCTGCAGGTGACAACGAGTACACAGGGCCGCCAGGTAGCGATAGCCGGGAAGCTGGCTCCAGAGCAGAATGAACCCGTCGGCCCCCCGGTGAAATACGCCGTCCTGATCCATGACGTGGAATCGGGCCAGAGCTTCCGTCAGTGACAATCCATGCCGCGCCAGTGTTTCCGGTTCACGGGTTACATCCAGCCAGAGGATATCCCCGTTGCGTGCCAGGGTTTGGTAATGGGTGATTTCCCGACTGCATAGCGGGCAGCCGCCGTCAAAAAAAACCGTCAGCATAAAATTCCTGCCAATAGCAAACTGCCTAAAATCCGGCTTCCTTTTCCGGACTGGCAGAGATTTTGTGGATGGTGAGGTCTGCCCCATCGAATTCCTGCTCGGGATCCAGTCGCAGGCCGGTCAACCATCGGAGCAGACCATAAACGCCCAACCCGCCAACCAGGGCAATTACAATCCCCAGCACGGTGCCGATCAACTGCGACATCAGGCTGACGTTACCGGTTCCCCCCAGGGCAGTTTGACCAAACAGGCCGGCCGCCAGTCCACCCCAGGCCCCGCAAATTCCGTGCAGGGGCCACACCCCCAGCACGTCATCAATTTTCCAGCGGTTTTGGGTCAGGGTGAACATAAACACGAACAGGGTACCGGCCACGGCTCCCACCGCCAACGCGCCAATCGGGTGCATGATATCCGAACCGGCACACACGGCCACCAGGCCGGCCAGGGGGCCGTTGTAAGCGAAGCCGGGGTCGTTGCGTCCCATGACGAGTGCCGCCAGGGTTCCGCCTGCCATGGCCATCAGTGAATTAAGGGCCACCAGACCACTGACCGATGCCAGGGTCTGGGCCGACATGACATTAAACCCAAACCAGCCAACCGTCAGAATCCAGGCTCCCAGGGCCAGAAAGGGAATACTGGAAGGCGGGTGCGCGGCCATGCCCCCGTCGCGGTGGTAACGGCCACGGCGCGGACCCAGCAGCAATACGGCTCCCAGGGCAATCCAGCCGCCCACGGCGTGTACCACCACTGAACCGGCAAAATCATGGAACGGGTAGGCGAAGTGTTGCACCAGGCTATCCTGCAGGCCAAATCGCTTGTTCCAGGCAATGCCTTCAAACAGGGGATAGACCAGTGCCACCAGCAGGAAGGTTGCCATAATTTGCGGAACAAACCGGGCACGTTCGGCAATGCCTCCCGATATGATGGCCGGGATGGCGGCGGCAAAGGTCAGTAAAAAGAAAAACTTGACCAGTTCATAGCCGTTTTTGGCTGCCAGCTCACCGGCTCCCTGAAAGAAGTGGATACCATAAGCCAGGTAGTACCCGATAAAAAAGTACGCAATGGTCGATACGGCAAAATCAGCCAGAATTTTGACCAGTGCGTTGACCTGATTTTTGCGCCGCACGGTTCCGACCTCCAGAAAGGCAAAACCGGCGTGCATGGCCAGCACCATGATGGCACCCAGAAGAATGAAAAGAACATCGCTGCTTTGGGACAAAGTTTCCACAACCGAACCTCTAGTTATCAATATGAGGCCCAAAATGGCAATAATCAGGCCATAAGTGAGTCATGTTGGGGCAATCCACGGCAAATGGAGAACAATCCGCCAAACAGGGTCGGGAAATTTACCTTTTATGGTGCGAACTGCCGGGTAGCGATGATCTATTGTGGTGCGTCGGCGGATTTGAGGGCAAAAACACGGGCCAGTGCCCCAACAAGGATCAGAGCGGTCTCGCGTGGAGCCAGACCCAGGGCGATCAGGCCGTCTTCATGTCCGGCCATGGCCATGAGGTTGGTATCAGGGGTACGCAGGAGACGGGTGACTTCGGCCACCATTTCGGGAGAGCCATAGCGTGCTCCAGCGGCGGTTGCCGGTATGCCGAGCCGGTGGGCATTGAGCCAGATGGAAGGCGAATGAACATGGAGGACACAATCGACCTCGGGTCGCTCCTGATAGACTGCCGCATGGGTGAGTGCCTCAGAGGAGGGAGGCACTGGGCCGGATGCTGACAGGTGATTGGCCGCCAGGTCAAATGATTCCACGATGCAAAAGTGCTGGCGATCAAGTGTCGGCAGCCCTCCGGTTTGGGTTCCACTGACCACAAAGCGATTGGAACCCGGCAAGCGCAGGCTGACGTTGCCGTAGGCCAGTCCGTCATAGCGGTTCGGGTCGGCACCGGTCAGTCCCAGCAGGAACAGGATGTCACGCCATGCCGCCAGTTCGTCGATGGCGATGTCAGGGGGAAGGGGGCAGGGACGGTGATCCATCCGGTATTTGATGACACCTTCCCGGTCAGTATCTGACGGGACGGGCGATGCGTGTGCAGGCATGGAATATCACCGTTACGTTGTCACATTTTTGTGTAGGCTAGTGAAAAAATCAAACTTGCCCCTATAATACCGCTTTGGTTTGCAAGCCGTTGGGGGTTGTCGCTGTTTTTTCTGGCCGTGTCGCCAGAAAGCGCGGTGGAACCGGCTGAAAATTCCGGCACTTCGCGGAGTCCTGCGGCCCGACACACCCAACATGACAGCACACAAGCGAATGTGGCGAAACTGGTAGACGCGCTGGATTTAGGTTCCAGTGGGGCAACCCTTGAGAGTTCGAGTCTCTCCATTCGCACCAATCCCGACTCTGCCAACCCCGCCATTTTGTATGAACGGCCGGATCGTCAGTATCGAACCATCCCGCCCCTGGCATGATCCCACCCGACCATCCAGACGCGGCACATCCCGTATTTGAATCCCACCCTTTGAGGTAAGCCTTACATGCAAGTGTCTGTAGAAACGACATCTGAATTAGGACGCAAACTGATTGTCGAAATTCCTGAGCAGCGCGTTCAGGAGCTCATAACCCCCCGCCTGAACGAGATCGCTCGCGAAATCAGGATGGACGGATTCCGTCCGGGGAAAGTGCCTCTGCAGATCATCAAACGGCAATTCGGCCTGAAGGTGCGCGAAGACATCCTCAGCGAACTGTTTCAGTCCAGTCTGGAGCAGGCTCTTGAGCAGAATGGAATACGGCCCGTAACCCGGATGGACGTCCAGTCGTTGAGTGTCGATGATGGCATGAGGTATGAGGCAAGTTTTGAAATATTGCCGCAGTTTGTGTTGATGCCGTTTGAATCCATGGACGTGACCCGCTACCTGCCCGAGGTCAGTGACCAGGACGTGGATGAAGCCGTGGAACGACTGCGGCAAACCCAGGAGACCTGGATTCGTGAGGAGCGGCCGGCCCGACCGGGTGACCGCGTGATCGTAAATTTTGAAGGCCGGGTGGGTGAGGAATCCGTCACCGAGGGACGGGTTGAGAACTATCCGGTAGTATTGGGAGGGGCTGAGAAAATACCCGGATTTGATGAACATCTGACGGGACAATCGGGTAATTCGCATGTCGAATTCGACGTCAGGTTTCCCGAGGACTATCCCAAGGCCAACATGGCCGACAAAGTTATCAGTTTCAGGGTGGATGTGATTCGGGTAGAGAGTCGGCATGTACCTGAGGCCAATGCCGAGTGGATAAAAAGCGTGGGCGCGGAAGACGGTGAACTGGAATCCCTGCGGAAACTGTTCAGAAAGGAACTGGAACGGGAAATGAAGGCAATCACCGATGACAAAACCAAAACCTCCGTCATGGATGCGGTCTGTGCAGCCAATCCCATTACCCTACCCGAGGGACTGGTCGTCGAAGAACTGGACAGTACACTCGAAGCACTCCGCAAAAAAGCCGAACAGGACAACACGGCATTTGACGAAACCCGCCTGCGGACAGTGTACAGGCCTCTCATGGCAAGACGGGTTCAATTGGCACTGATACTGGGACAGGCCGTCGATATTTACGACATTCAGTTACGCGATGAGCAGGTAGAAGCCAAACTGGCTGAAGTAGTGTCCGCCTACAGCAATGCAGAGGAAGTAGCCCACTGGTATAAAACCAACGAGGAAGCCTATCAATCGGTCGAGCGCATGGCACATGAGGAGGAGGTTGTCAGGTATATACTCGGAAAAGCCCGGGTACGTGAGGTCATCATGACCCCCAGGGATACTGCTCCGACGGCGGCAGTCGCCTGATCTGGCCTTGCCAACCCCCATGCCATTAAGACTTGAATAACGCAAGAGATTCATCACCATGTCATTCAGTAAAGAGCCTGAACCGGTTCGCACCAAGGCCGCCGGACTGGTTCCCGTAGTTATTGAACAGTCGGCACGGGGAGAGCGTGCCTTCGATATTTATTCCCGGCTTCTCAAGGAGCGGGTCATTTTTATGGTAGGCCAGGTTGAGGACTACATGGCCAACCTCATCATCGCCCAGATGTTGTTTCTGGAGTCAGAAAATCCCGACAAGGATATTCACCTGTACATCAATTCGCCCGGAGGCGTCGTTACTTCCGGTCTGGCCATTTATGACACCATGCAGTTCATCAAACCGGATGTCAGCACCCTGTGCGTCGGTCAGGCAGCCAGTATGGGGGCACTGCTGCTGGCAGGGGGGGCACCCGGCAAACGCTATTGTCTGCCCCACTCCCGCATCATGATTCATCAGCCCCTGGGCGGGTTTCAGGGGCAGGCCAGCGACATCGACATACATGCACGGGAAATACTGGCCGTACGGGATCGCCTGAACCGGATTCTGGCCCATCACACCGGGCAGGATATCGAAAGGATTCAGGTAGATACTGACCGTGACAATTTCATGAGTGGCGAGGAGGCCGTCAAGTATGGCCTCATAGACAAAGTACTGACTCGCAGGGACTCAGGCGAAGCAACCTGATTCTCCGGGCGAGCAGACATCCGAATTTTATTGAGAGGTACCGGAATGGTCGATGAAAAAAATGGCCGGGATGGCAGTGGAAAAATGCTTTATTGCTCGTTTTGCGGTAAGGCCCAGACGGAAGTAAAACGTTTGATATCCGGCCCGTCAGTGTATGTATGTGATGAATGCGTGGAATTATGCAATGACATCATCCGGGAGGAAATGCAGGAGGACATTACGACCGAAACTGACCGGCTACCAAAACCCCGGGTGATAAAGTCAGTTCTGGACGAATATGTCGTCGGCCAGGAAAAGGCCAAGAAAATCCTTTCCGTCGCGGTCTACAATCATTATAAACGGCTCAAGGCCCAATCCAGTGCCAGAAAAAATGACGTGGAACTGGCGAAAAGCAACATTCTGCTGATTGGCCCTACCGGCTCCGGTAAAACCCTGCTGGCCGAAACCCTGGCCCGGTTACTGGATGTTCCCTTCACCATGGCCGATGCCACAACCCTGACCGAGGCAGGTTATGTCGGTGAGGACGTGGAAAACATCATACAGAAAATCCTGCAAAAATGTGATTACGACATCGAGAAAGCTGAATCAGGCATCGTTTATATTGATGAGATCGACAAAATATCACGCAAGTCTGACAATCCCTCCATCACCCGGGATGTATCGGGCGAAGGGGTACAGCAG
Organism: uncultured Methylococcaceae bacterium; assembly: GCA_903910005.1. GTDB lineage: Bacteria > Pseudomonadota > Gammaproteobacteria > Methylococcales > Methylococcaceae > CAIVXW01. The sequence goes on along the minus strand of CAIVXW010000249.1, from coordinate 3,715 downwards.
GCTCTGCTCAAACTGATTGAGGGAACCGTGGCGTCGGTTCCTCCCCAGGGGGGGCGCAAGCACCCCCAACAGGATTTTTATCAGGTCAATACTGCCAACATGCTGTTTATCTGCGGGGGAGCCTTTGCCGGTCTTGATAAACTGATCCAGTCCCGCACCGAAAAAGGCGGAATCGGCTTTTCGGCTGAAGTTAAAAGCAGGGAGGATCGAAAAAATGTCGGTGAACTACTCAATCAACTGGAAGCGGAAGACCTCGTAAAATATGGACTTATACCTGAGTTTGTTGGTCGTCTCCCGGTCGTGGCTACCCTGGAAGAACTGGATGAACCGGCCCTGATCCGCATCCTGACTGAACCGAAGAATGCACTGGTCAAGCAGTATAAACGTCTGTTCGACATGGAAAATTGTGAGTTTGAAGTCCGTGAGGATGCCTTGCGTCAGATTGCCAAAAAGGCCATGGAAAGAAAGACCGGTGCCAGGGGATTAAGAACCATCATGGAGCATGTTTTGCTGGACACCATGTATGATTTACCTTCTGACGAAACGATCTGCAAGGTTGTGCTGGACGAAAAAGTTATCAAGGGTGATATTCCTCCCTACCTGATGTACCGGGGAGACGAAAAGCAGTATGCCTCCGGTGGTGAATAGCCTGATGACAGATACCGGCGCGATCTGCGGGGCAATCTACCGACACGGTTCATAAACAAGTCTATGACGGGATTACAGCGATGAAACAGGAAAAAACGGTACCAGTATTACCCCTGCGAGATGTAGTAGTGTATCCGCACATGGTCATCCCGCTTTTTGTGGGGCGGGATAAATCCATTCTGGCACTGGATAGTGCCATGCGCGAGAACAAACAGGTTGTGCTGGTCGCCCAGAAAGAGCCAGAACAGGATGAGCCTGAGTTCAAGGATCTCTATATGGTTGGCACCCTGGCCAACATACTGCAACTGCTCAAGTTACCTGATGGTACCGTCAAGGTACTGGTTGAAGGAGCCGAGCGCTGTCACATCAGGCAATACAAGGTCGTCGATAACATTTATACGGCTACCGTGACCAAAATGCCGACCGAGGCAGTACTTGATGAGCAGGAACAGGATGTCATGCTGCGTACCGTAACCAGTACCTTTGACCAGTACGTCAAGCTTAACAAGCGTATTCCGCCGGAGGTTCTTAATTCCCTGAGCGGCATTGATGACCCCAGTTGCCTGGCCGATACCATCGCGGCCCACATGACGATACGACTGGAAGATAAACAGGCAATACTCGAAACCAGCAATGTCATGCTCAGGCTGGAGCGTCTGATGTCTTTCATGGAAGGAGAGGTGGACATGCTCGAAACCGAGAAGCGGATCCGTGGACGTGTCAAACAGCAAATGGAAAAGAACCAGCGGGATTATTATCTGAATGAGCAAATAAAAGCCATCCAGAAAGAACTGGGGGATACGGAGGAGGCTCCAAGTGAAATGGACGAACTGGCCCGGAAAATCAAGAAGGCAGGTATGCCGGAAGCAGCCAGAACCAAAACTGAAACTGAACTCGGCAAACTGAGGCAAATGTCACCGATGTCGGCGGAAGCCACCGTGGTCAGGAATTACATTGACTGGATGATCAGTATGCCCTGGCGACGGCGCAGCAAGATCAGTCATGATCTGAAGCAGGCAGAGGAAATACTGGAGAACGAACACTACGGCCTGGAGAAAGTCAAGGAAAGAATACTGGAATATTTAGCCGTACAGTTGCGGGTCAAAAAGCTTAAGGGGCCGATTCTTTGTCTGGTAGGACCGCCGGGCGTCGGCAAAACTTCGCTGGGGCAATCAATTGCCAAGGCAACCAACCGGAAATATGTACGCATGGCCCTGGGTGGAATGCGGGATGAGGCCGAAATCCGGGGACACCGCAAAACCTATATTGGCTCCATGCCCGGCAAGATACTGCAAAACCTGGCCAAGGTGGAGAGCCGCAATCCGATGTTCATGCTGGATGAAATCGACAAAATGGCCATGGATTTTCGGGGGGATCCCGCCAGTGCCCTGCTGGAAGTACTGGATCCCGAACAGAATCATACCTTCAACGACCACTACCTGGAGGTTGATTTTGATTTGTCGGAAGTCATGTTCGTGGCGACTGCCAATACCATGAACATTCCGGCTCCACTGCTTGATCGAATGGAAGTAATACGGATTGCAGGCTATACCGAGGACGAGAAAATAAACATAGCCACCCGCTATCTTATCCCCAAGCAGATTCAGCATAACGGATTGAAGGAAAGCGAAATTAACATCACTGACGCCGCCGTCAAGGACATCATCCGCTATTACACCCGGGAAGCAGGTGTCCGCAATCTGGAGAGGGATCTCGCCAAAATTTGCCGAAAAGTGGTAAAGAACCTGCTGCTGAAACCCAGCACCAAGCGCATTAATATCACGCCGCGCAATCTGGAGGATTATCTTGGTGTCAAGCGTCACCGTTATGGTCGGGCGGAAGAAACCGATCAGGTCGGGCAGGTAACCGGGCTGGCGTGGACTGAAGTTGGCGGTGAACTACTGACTATTGAGGCGGTGTTCATGCCGGGATCGGGTAAGCAAACCTATACCGGCAAGCTGGGTGAAGTCATGCAGGAGTCCATCCAGACCGCCATTACCGTCGCCCGAACCCGCTCCGAATCACTGGGAATAGAGGCCGATTTTTACCAGAAACAGGATGTACACATTCACGTACCGGAAGGTGCAACACCCAAGGATGGCCCCAGTGCCGGAATAGGCATGTGTACGGCCCTGGTTTCGGCACTGACCCGTATTCCGGTGCGTGCAGATGTTGCCATGACCGGAGAAATAACTCTGAGAGGGGAGGTGTTACCCATTGGTGGCCTGAAGGAAAAATTACTGGCTGCTCACCGGGGTGGTATTACCACCATTCTGATTCCGGAAGAAAATGAGAAAGACCTGGCCGACATTCCCAAAAATATCAAACAGGATCTCAAGATCGTACCGGTCAGATGGATAGACAAGGTTCTGGAACTAGCCCTCCAGACCTTACCGACACCGCAACTAAAGCCGGTCATGATTGAGGGTGATGATCCGGTCATTCCGGGTGTCAAGGGCGGAATGACCAATGGCACGATCACTACGCACTAACATTGACAGGTTGGCGAGGCCGCCTTGCCGGATTCGGTCAGGTTCGGGCATCAATAGATGTAATCCTGCCTTGACACCTGTTTTGGGCTACTGATAAATTGGACAGCATCGTTTCCGGGTCAGGGTACCGAACACGAGTAAAGCTGCCCAACCGGAAATCAACATAAACCAATACCAATCCTTGAGGGGAAAATAGATGAGCAAAGGGCAATTAAACAAGGGCCAATTGATAGATGCGATCGCCGAATCGACTAATCTCAGCAAAATCGACACGGCACGTGCCCTGGAAGCCTTTGTGACTACGGTAACCAACGCACTGCGAAATGGCGACAAGGTATCCCTGATCGGTTTTGGTACCTTTGAAGTCAGGGAGCGGGCCGAGCGTCAGGGCATCAACCCGCGCAACCCGACTGAAACCATCACGATCAAGGCCGCAAAAATTCCTGGATTCAGGGCTGGTAAAGCACTCAAGGATGCGTTAAACTAATAATCTTTATTGGGTGCTTAGCTCAGCCGGGAGAGCATCGCCCTTACAAGGCGAGGGTCGTAGGTTCGATCCCTACAGCACCCACCAT
>CAIVXW010000248.1 GCA_903910005.1 uncultured Methylococcaceae bacterium | reverse complement strand
GCCGATACGTTCGATGCTTGTTACATAATTCATGGCAGGTTCCTCGGTATCTGCGGTAATTTCCTGCCAGAGGCTCTGCTCCAGTTCCTCGGGTAGGGTCAATATCCAGTCCAGTACGGACAGGAGGATATGCGTGCCATCGAAGCAGATCAATGCAGCGGCGGTGCAAATACATCGCTCAGGGTTTTGGCATCCAGACAGCGGATCATCCATTCCTTGAGGCGTGCCTCATCGGCAGCAAACAGACGATTTCGCAGGGTTTCGGTCAGTTCCGACCCGAACCGGTGTTCCAGCACGGTCAGTAACAGAGTGACCTCACCGGTGCGAATGCCCTGTTCCAGTCCCTGTTCCCGCCCCTGTTCCCGCCCCCGTTCCAGTCCCTGTTCCAGTCCCTGTTCCAGTCCTAACTGTAAACCCTTCTGAATGCCGATACGTTCGATGCTTGTTACATAATTCATGGCAGGTTCCTCGGTATCTGCGGTAATTTCCTGCCAGAGGCTCTGCTCCAGTTCCTCGGGTAGGGTTAATATCCAGTCCAGTACGGACAGGAGATGGAGAATTTTTTGCTCCGGCCAGCCTTTGCCGAGCAGCATTCGAATCAAATGTCGTTTGGCTTGATAGCGTTGGTCATTGTGGCGACGGGTAGCCCGGGTGGTCAGATGTGCCACGATGATCCAGGCCACCGGATTATCGCAGGCCAGCAATTCATCCTGCCGCTGCTCAAAGGCCTTGAGTTTGACTACCGGGAATTCAAATTTCAGCCGACTTCCCGCAATCTCATAACTGTACTGGCCTGGATTCCAGCCTGGCTCATCGTCTGCCAATACGGCAAAACTGCCAACCAGGCCGTCCAGTTTATCGAAAATACGGTAATGGTAGGTATACATCCGCTTCTGGAAATTATGCTCCCGGGACGCCTGAATCTCGATATGCAGGTAGACACACAGGGAACCGCCAGCCTTCAGGTGTACCCTGACCAGCTTGTCGACGGTACGTTTTCCCTGCCGGGCATTCCGAACCACGGCCCTGAATTCCTGATCCAGAAAAACATGTTCCTGATTCCAGTCAATCAGGGCGTGCAGTTCGGGAAACAGCAGAGCCAGAAAGTCTGCAAAATAGCATTCGATGGTTTCCTTCCAGGGCGAATCGTAATCGTCTTCCTCTTCCCCCCTTGATTTTCGCCGGGATGGGGCGGGCGTCCCGGTTAGTTTTCGCTGCATGCAAGATCACCGTCCGGAAACAGCCAGGGTGCCTCATGACGGCGACGGGCCTCGTAAACCCTTATTTTATCGGCTTGCTGCAGGCTGAGACCAATATCATCCAGACCGTGCAGTAAACGGTGTTTGCGGGTGGCGTCAACGGCAAAGGAGAGGGTTTCAGCGTAAGGGGTGGTGACGGTTTGGCTCTCCAGGTCAACTGCAAGGGTGTATCCCGGTCGGGCTTCTTCAAACAAGGTATCAATCTGCCGGGTCTCCAGCACGATGGGGAGTATGCCGTTCTTGAAGCAGTTATTGTAGAAAATATCGGCAAAACTGGGGGCGATAATCACCCGGAAACCATAGTCTTCCAATGCCCAGGGGGCGTGTTCGCGGGATGAACCACACCCGAAGTTCTCGCGGGCCAGCAGAATTTGGGCTCCCTGATAACAGGGTTGATTGAGTATAAATTCAGGATTGAGCGGACGGTGGCTGCAATCCATCTCCGGTTCGCCCTGATCCAGATAACGCCATTCGTCGAACAGATACGGGCCAAAGCCGGCTCGACGGATGGACTTGAGGAATTGCTTGGGAATGATGGCATCGGTGTCAACATTGGCCCGGTTGAGGGGAACGACACGAGAACGAATATGGCGCAAGGGTTTCATCAGTGACTCTGCGGGAGACCCCGCCTTTCAGGGCGGGGTAGTTGACGGGACTTCCTGTTGCAGGCAATCAGGAACGGGAGGATACCGCCGTGGCGGGTGGCCAGTTCGATACATCCACGAAGTGGCCAGCAATGGCAGCGGCAGCGGCCATCGCCGGGCTGACCAGATGGGTTCGCCCGCCATAGCCCTGACGTCCCTCGAAATTACGGTTGGAGGTTGAAGCGCACCGCTCCCCCGGTTTGAGGCGGTCAGCGTTCATGGCCAGACACATGGAACATCCCGGATCACGCCACTCAAAACCGGCCTCCCGGAAAATTTTGTCCAGGCCTTCCTGTTCGGCCTGCTGTTTGACCAGCCCGGAACCCGGTACCACCAATACCTGTTTGATGTTGGCAGCCTGCCTGTGACCCGCGACTACCTGAGCTGCGGCCCGCAAATCCTCAATGCGGGCATTGGTGCAGGAACCAATGAACACCTTATCAAGGGGAATGGCAGTAATGGCCGTACCGACGGTCAGTCCCATGTATTGCAGGGCGCGGCGCATGCTGTCACGACGCACCGGATCGCTGACCTGATCCGGATCAGGAATAAAGCCATCCACCGCGACCACCAGTTCCGGGGTCGTGCCCCAGGTCACCTGTGGTTTGATGCGGTCAGCTTCCAGTTCGATGATGGCATCGAATACGGCGTCGGCGTCGCTGTACAGGTTTTTCCAGGCTGCCTCAGCCTGATCCCACAGGGTACCTGCCGGTGCATAGGGACGCCCCCTGAGGTAAGCCAGGGTCACCGCATCGACCGCCACCAGTCCGGCCCGGGCACCGGCTTCAATGGCCATGTTGCAGAGGGTCATGCGACCTTCCATGGACAGGGCACGAATGGCGGATCCGGCAAATTCGAGGGTGTATCCGGTTCCTCCGGCGGTGCCGATGGTGCCGATGATGGCCAGGATGATGTCCTTGGCCGTAACGCCCGGCCCCAGGGTACCTTCCACCAGAATCCGCATGTTCTTCGCCTTTTTTTGCACCAGACACTGGGTGGCGAGTACATGCTCCACCTCGGATGTACCGATGCCAAAGGCCAGGGCACCGAACGCGCCGTGGGTGGCGGTGTGCGAATCGCCGCAGACAATGGTCATGCCCGGCAGGGTGGCTCCCTGTTCCGGCCCGACCACGTGGACAATCCCCTGCCGGGGGTCGCCCATGGCAAATTCGGTGATGCCAAAATCAGCACAGTTCTGGCTCAGGGCTTCGACCTGACGTCTGGAAACAGGGTCACCGATACCGTGTTCCCGCCCGCTGGTTGGCACGTTGTGATCCACCGTGGCCAGATTGGCCGCCACCCGCCAGGGCTTGCGCCCGGCCAGACGCAGCCCGTCAAATGCCTGTGGCGACGTGACTTCATGTATAAGGTGACGATCAATGTAGATAAGGGCAGAGCCATCGGCTTCGGAACATACCAGGTGGTCGTCCCAGAGCTTGTCGTAGAGGGTTTTTCCGGACATGGGAGGGGTGTTGTTCTTGTGGGATGGGCAAATCAGGCCAGTATGGCAAAAATGCGGTCACGAATGTCATTGACACTGCCGATGCCTTCGAGAGTGGCAAACCGTACCGTACCGGCTTCGGCCTGCTGCCGGTAATAATCCACCAGGGGACGGGTCTGGGCGTGATAAACCGCCAGCCGTTTACGCACGGTGTCTTCCCGGTCATCATCACGCTGAATCAGTGGCTCGCCGGTCAGGTCATCTACCCCTTCCACCGTTGGCGGGTTGAATACCAGGTGATAACTGCGTCCGGAAGCCGGATGAACCCGCCGCCCGCTCATGCGGGCCACAATGGCCTCGTCATCCACCCGGATTTCCACGACCTGATCCAGCCGGATATCCATTCGATCCAGTCCCTCGGCCTGGGGAATGGTACGCGGGAAGCCAT
>CAIVXW010000247.1 GCA_903910005.1 uncultured Methylococcaceae bacterium | reverse complement strand
TCCCGCTTGTGTACGCTCAAAAGAGGCGGTTCAAATGGGGTGTAATGATGCACCAAAGCCTGACCCCGCTCGCGGGGAAAGTCCCTCCGCAGGGCAGCGTGACCGTGACGCTGTGGCAGTTGCCGACAGGCTTCCAGCACCGAAATCCCCTCGCTGCGGCAGTGGGCCAATACGGCGACCAGTGGCAGAACGGCATCGCGGGTGGGCAATGCCCTGAGCCACCGTCCCTGACGCGCCAGATCGGTAGCGATCAGGAAGCCGCCATTGGCCTCGAAGCCACACACCCGCTGCTTACCTTGCTCTCGTGCCCGCTCCATGCCGGCAATCACATGGGGCGAGCCTATACGGGTTCGCGGTTGCAAAGCGTCGCGGAGACTGCTCTGATCAATGGCATCATTACAACTGACCGGTACAACCACTGCATCGGCCAGCAGGGACTGTGCCGTCAACATGCCGAGTTTGTCACCCGGAATGAAGTGAAGCCGCCGGGTGTCCGGATCAATAGCCAGTAACAGGGGGCGGTCACTGTCGCCATCCGTTGAGACCACGGCATCAAAATGGAGGCCGCCTGCCGATTCGTCGTAGAGGTTTTGCAGCGCGTCCAGTTGGGCTTGATCCATGTTTTCGGTATCAATGGGGACAAAGGTATCGCTGCGCCCGACCGGAACCACCTGACCTCCCAGATCGGTGAGAATGTCGCACAGCAGATCCCGTCCTACGGCTGAATGCTGGTAGACCATGAGGGTTAGCCCGGCCAGAGCCTCAGGCCCGAAAAAATCCAGGTAGCGTTGCCGGTAGATGCGGGACGCCTCACCGGAGGCCGGGGGCAGTGGTTGGGAACCGGCCCTGAACTGGCCATCCGGCCTGAAACAGGTGGTTTCGCTGGATTCTGCGTAGAGTCTCTGCCGAATTCGGGCGACATGCCCGGCGATCAGCGGTTCCTGAGCCTTGGTCAGTTCGCCAATTGCGGTGTAGGTTTTGTAGCCATTGCGGTCAAACGGGATGTGACTGCCGGTTACCATCATGCAGGCCTTGCCCTGTGACAGGGCATGACAGGCGAGAGCCGGTGTCGGTATTGCACCGACATTAACCGGAATCATCCCGGCCCGGCGTATGGCCCAGACCAGTGCCTGGGCCAGTTCTCCCCGGCACGGCGTCGTGTCAATCAGCCGACTTGAACTGGGGCGCAGATCATGGGCCAGATATACCGTATCGCCGGGGACAATCCCTCCGTCCTCCACCGGCAACGATTGCAGGAATTGCAATTCCCCCCAGGCGGTGATTGCTATTTCCAGCTGACTGAGATGGCGCAACAACCCCCGTCGGCCACTGGTGCCAAACCTCAACGGAACGGTCTCGGTTTCACCGAGACAGGATGACAGTGTTGGCATGGGACTCAGAGGTTGCGATTCAGGATATCCAGCAGTTCTTCCTCAAGATCGGATAATTCTGATTCATCCAGCATCAGGTGATCCAGGGTATTAGTGTGTAGTAACGCCCATTCTGCCGCATTCACTCTGCGAATATTGGCAGAAACATCGTAATTCTGCACCAGATATTCGCTGACCAGCAGAATGCAATTGAGGGTCTGGACATCCGGATCCTCGATATCCTCAAAGTTTTCATCATGGTGGTGCAGAATGGCCATGCAGACCGGTTCAGGTAAACTCCAGGATTTGGTAAAAAAATAGCCCAGCAGACAGTGGTTGGTAGAGGTTTCAGCTTCCTCTATCTCCAGAACCTCGGCCTTGTAGTCCATGGCCATTTCGATTAGTGGTTCGTAGTCGGGGAATTTACTGCACAGCAGTGGAACCGCACAATCGTGGAACAATCCGCTCAGATAAGCCTGCATGATCAAATGGGGGTACCGTTTGCCGGCAATGAGTTCGCAGGCCGCTGCCACGATTTCGGAATGGTTCCAGAATATGACCGCATTGCGCGGATCCATATCCGCCGATACGGCATCCCGCATGGCCGAGGCCAGAACCGCTTTTTGCAGCATGCCGATTCCCATGAAACTCACGCCCTGTTCGATGGAGGTAATCTTGTGACGGACTCCAAAGGCGGGTGAGTTGATGATCTTGAGTACCTTGGCCACCAGGGCAGGTTCTTTTTTAAGCTCCTTGCCGATTCTGTCCGTGCCAGCATTGGGGTTGTTAGTGAGCCGAGCCAGCTCCATGACTACGGTGGGCTGGATCGGCAGACTGACGGTTTTAAGTACATCCCGGGTGGCTTGCAGTTTTTCTTCAATGTGCATGAGAATTCAAACCTAATGGGTTTTTACTGTCGATGTGATTCTTGAATGGCTTTCCGCGATCCTGATCGGTGACCCGGTAGATGCAGCCCAGCCAGTTGTTGAAGACGGCCTTGGCGGTATCCCGCCAGGTCATATCCAGATGTTTAAGTATCTGTTCTTCAGGGAACTCCGGCATTTCGATGCCTGCATGGCGGGCACTGCGGAGTGACTGCCCGTATTCGTTGAGAAAACCGGCAACATCCTTATTAAAATAATGCTCGGGAAAGGGGGGATACTCCTCGCGCTGGCCACTGTAATAAAGAGAGAGTTCGCGCTTGTATTCCTTGAGAAGACTGATGGTGTCATATTCCGGGTGTCCCTGAAAAAATACTACCCGGAGCAAATCCGGGCTGACTGCCAGATGAACCCCGGCTTCCTCGCTTTCCACCAATACCCTCAGCCCGACCCGCTCCATATCTTCCCGAAAAATTTCGTTATAGCGGGAATGGGGTACGTCAAACCGGGTATTGATATTGGCAACCAGGGGGTGTCGTTTATCGACAACCCGGTGGGAATAAACCCCCCAGCGTTTAAAGCCCAGAGGCGACCGCCTGACCCCATAGCAGTATTCGATCAGGGCGTGGGTGGCAAGGCAGGAGCAAAGGATGGAGGTGACATGAACCCGGGCCCAGTCAAATACCTCTGTCAGCGGTTGCCAGAAAGCTTCCTGCCGTAAATCAGCCCGGGTTACATTGGCACCGCTGACGATCAGGCCATCCAACCCCTCTGCCCTGAGGCGGTCGAAGTCTTCGTAAAATCGGGCGATATGATCACGTGCCCGCTCTCCCCGGGGTAAGCCGGGCACGGTAAAGGGATGCATATGAAACTGCACAATTGAATTGGCGGCCCCGACCAGCCGGAAAAACTGGCGTTCGGTCGCTTCCAGTGCTGCATCCGGCATCATGTTCAGTAACCCGATGTGCATTTCCCGTATATCCTGGCGACGGGCACGTTCAACGGTCAAAATTTCCTGACCTTCCTCCTGTAAACGCTGGAAGGTCGGTAAATCGGTATGGGCAACCAGAGGCATGGAAAATCTCCGGATAACGGGCTAGTGAGGTGACGAAGCGAGGGCAGTAGCGATCAACTCCATCAATTCGGCTTCGCCGGATACCTGTCCGGTTACTCTGGCATCAAGGGTATAACCCCATTCATCGGCGATGGCCTGATAACGGGGTAATCGCGACTGGAACAGACGCGGAAAAACCCAGGTTACGAACTCATCCGGTTCAATGGATTCCAGATTGTCCCGGCCTTTTTCATCCAGGTAAACAGCCAGTTGCTCGTTCAGGAAAGCCTCACGGTAGTACAGGGGTTTGGGATCCGTCCGGGCGCGTTCAATCAGTATGGATTCAAGTTCCGGGGTCGTGCGAATGTACAGGATGAGGGTATGCTCGGCCAGTATGCGAAGGGTTTCCGGATCATCCAGTTCACAGACACTGCCGCCTGCGTCATTGATGAAATGCCGGTAACCGTAAATCCGATCGGCCTTGTGGATAAAGGCGGGTACATCCCGCATGGCTGCAATCTCTGCCTGATGATGCAGGTGCTGTCTACGCTTGAATTCCGCCAGACTTAGCCCACCCCGTTCGGGGTTGCCCAGTTTCCCCAGAAAGGATGCAACCGCCGTCAGATTGTCCACGGTAATGTTGCTGCCAATGTAGATGGAATCGGAACGCAATAAATCCCGCAGGAAAGGAACCGCCATGGCTTGCTGCTTGATATTGTCCATGATGGGTTCTTCCAGGTATTTGGTGCCAATACGGTAGTCACCTGAATAGTGAAACCAGTCCTGTTTAGGCAGTTTGCCTGCCAGGGTGGTTTTTCCCACGCCGGACATGCCGAGCAGGGTAATCCGTTTATGATTCCAGTGTTTGAATTCCTGGGCCGACATTCTCATAAGAGGGTTCCAGACAGGATGGTTGGGTGAATGTATGGGGCGGACAGTTCGCTCGGAGGCGATCCGGTCAGTGTACCAGACTGCACTCCAGCTTTTTCCTTTTGAGTTGTGTACACGCCCGGCGGGCATCGGCTTGCCTGAGGGCACGTATCTCAGCCAGATAGACCTGTTTTTTGTGCCGCCGGTGCTGACTAATGGCAGCCTGACCGGAGTGCAAAAAACCCGGGGCCAGACCGATGGCTGCCGTAATTCGCTGCTCTGCCTGACGGTGGGTCTGGAAATAACCTAACCGAACGCTCCATGCCTGAGGATCGTGGTGATTACGCAGTACGGTACTTACAGGTAGAAGGTAATGCTCAGGTTGATCAAAGGGAGCCTGAATAAACCGGGCCTGCCGCCCCTCCAGTTGATCAAAGCCGTCGTCCAGCAGGTTACGCATGTGGGCATCCCGTGCCGCCGCCGTATTGCCGCCAAATACCACGCCTATCAAACGATACCCTCCGCGTCGGGCAGAGGCCACCAGATTGAAGCCTGAGGCATTGACAAAACCGGTTTTGATACCGTCCACTCCCGGATAGGAATCCAGCAAATGGTTATGGTTGCCAAAAACCTGGCCCTGATATTCAAAGTTCGGCGTGGAAAAATAGCCATAATACTGGGGAAAATGCTTATACAGTGCCTTGGCCAACCGGAACATGTCCCAGGCGGTGGTTACCTGTTGTGGATTTGGCAATCCGGAAGCATTACGGAACACGGTACGACTCATACCCAATTGCTGTGCCTTTTCATTCATCAGGTAGGCGAATGCTGATTCAGACCCGCCCAGCCCCTCGGCGAGGGTGACTGCCGCATCATTGGCTGAACGGGTCACCAATGCCAGGATGCCCTGTTCGACGGTGATGTCATGCCCGGCCAGCAGTCCCATGCGGGAGGGGGGACGCAGTACTGCAAACCGGGAGGCCCGCAGTCGGGTCTGTTTGTTGATCTCGCCCTGAACCAGCGATTCAAACACCAGATAAAGCGTCATCATCTTGGTCAGGGAGGCCGGATGACGCAGCTCATCGCTGTTACGCTGAAACAATGGCCGTTCGCTGTCTATTTCCGCCACAAGGGCAGCATAGGGGTTCGCCATCATCGACCTTGATGGTAAAAATACACATGAAAACAGGACAGCCGACCACAAAAAAAACAAAATTCGGATTCGCAGCATTCGGGGCGAGGTTCCTGGTAATGGTTAAACCCTCC
>CAIVXW010000246.1 GCA_903910005.1 uncultured Methylococcaceae bacterium | reverse complement strand
GAGGAAGAACTCTGCGCGAAAGACCCTCCCTCCCTCCCATAAGTTCCAACAGATGGCTTGTTCTGATCTTACCCTGGCCGTGATCGGCGGTGGCCCGTCCGGTCTCATGGCCGCTGAATCCGCCGTGTCTTCCGGTCTCAACGTACACCTTTACGATGCCATGCCGTCGCCGGGCCGAAAATTTCTGCTGACCGGCAAGGGCGGGCTGAACATTACCCATTCGGAACCGTTCGGGCCGTTCATCACCCGGTACGATCCGCTGCCACCCTCGCTCGAAGCCGCCCTGCGTGACTTCACGCCGCAGGCAGTACGCGATTGGGTTCATGCTTTTGGCATCCAGACCGTGGTCGGCAGTTCGGGGCGGGTGTTTCCGGCTGATTTCAAGGCGGCTCCCCTGCTGCGGGCCTGGCTCAGCCGTCTGCGGGACGCCGGTGTGTTGTTTCATGTCCGCCACCGCTGGCAGGGCTTTACCGCCGACGGGGGGCTGTGTTTCGATACGCCGACCGGGCCGCAGACTGTGCGGGCCGATGCCGTGATCCTGGCCCTGGGCGGGGCCAGTTGGCCGCAACTGGGTTCGGATGGCCGCTGGACTGCGGTGCTGACTGCCCAGGGTGTTCGGTTGAGTCCGCTGGCTCCGGCCAACTGCCGCTTTGTGTGTGGTTCTTTTTCGCAGGCGTTCTGCCAGCGATATGCCGGTACGCCCATTAAAACCCTCCGGTTGCTGTTTCGGCAGGATGATGGCTCCATCATCGCCCGGGCCGGTGAGCTGGTTGTGACCGACACCGGCCTTGAGGGCGGCCCGGTGTACGCCCTGTCTTCCCGGCTCAGACGACGGCTGGCGGTCGACGGTGTTGCCGGAATCTGGCTGGATCTCTGCCCGGATCGTAGCCAGGAACGGCTCGAATCCGCCCTGCGGGAGCCGCAGGGACGCCGCAGTCTGTCGGGTTATCTCAAACGCAAAACCGGCCTGGACGGCATCAAGCAGGCTCTGCTGAGGGAATGCCTGCCACCCGACATACGCCAGCATCCACCGGCCCTGGCGGCGGCCATCAAGCAGTTGCCGCTGTCCCTGACCGCACCCGGGCCACTTGCAACCGCCATCAGCACCGCCGGTGGCGTCCAGTTTGAGGCACTGGATGCGGGCCTGATGCTGCGAACCCTGCCCGGGGTATTCGTGGCCGGTGAAATGCTGGACTACGACGCCCCGACCGGCGGGTATTTGCTGACCGCCTGTCTGGCGACGGGGCGCATGGCCGGGCGAAGTGCGGCCGAGTGGCTGATTCGGCAGGGAACGGGCTGATATAATCCGCGCTTTATTTCGCAAGCGAGAGCTGCTCCGATGTCCGCCAGTTTGAATCCCCCCCTCACCCGAGTCATTTCCGTGCGGGCGTACGCTCGTTTGCACATGGGTTTTTTTGATCTGGATGGTACCCTGGGCAGGCGGTTTGGCAGCATCGGGGTCGGGCTTAACGAGCTATACACCCGGCTTGACCTCAGCCTGGCAAACGATTGGGAAGCCGAAGGGGCCGCCAGTGAAAAAGGCCTGATGCTGGCGCAGCAGCTTGCCGCCCGCCTGCAGAGCCCTGTCCGGGCCAGAATCCGCCTGCACGAAACCATCCCCGAACACGCCGGACTCGGGTCGGGTACCCAGTTGGCCCTGGCCGTCGGCGTGGCCCTGACCCGGCTGGCGGGACTTAACCTGACCGTGCGGGAGATTGCCGGTCTGATGAACCGGGGGGCACGCTCCGGCATCGGCATCGGCACATTTGAACACGGCGGCCTGGTGGTGGATGGCGGGCGCAAGCCCGGCACGGTGGTGCCTCCCCTGCTCTCCCGCCTGGCCCTGCCGGATGCGTGGCGTTTCATTCTGGTGCTGGATGACGCGGATCAGGGCTTGTCGGGCCCGTCTGAAATCAGTGCCTTTCAGACACTGCCACCGTTTCCCGAGGCCCGTGCCGCCCACCTCTGCCATCTGGTGCTGATGCGTGCCCTGCCTGCCGTGGCGGAGCAGGACTTGCCGGCCTTCGGATCCGCCATCAGTGAAATCCAGCAGGTTATCGGTGAATACTTTGCACCGGCCCAGGGGGGGCGATGCCATACCAGTAGCCGGGTTGCCGACTGGCTGCACTACCTGCATGGCCTGGGGGCGGTGGGTATTGGTCAGAGTTCGTGGGGTCCGACCGGTTTCTGCATGGTGGACACGCCGGCCCGGGCAGCAGCACTGGTGCAGGCCGCCCGGGAGCATTTCGGCGAGACAGACACTCTCCGCGTGCTGGTTGCCTCAGCCAGAAACCGGGGAGCAGACGTGCGATTTAACGATGAATAAAACCATGCACCAGGAACCCATCCTCAATATTCCCGTTCCGGTTCTGCTGGAAAAGGATGCCCGCCAGAATCTGCGCTGGCTATTCGTGCTGAGAAACCTGATGATACTGGGCGAAGCCCTGGTAATCTGGATCAGTATTTACGGGCTTGAGATTCCCCTGCGTGAAGCCCCGTTGTGGGGTATCGTAACCGCCATGGGATTATTCAACTGGTGGACCTGGCTGCGCCTCGGCCATGAGGGTCCGATTGATGAACAGGAGTTATTCATCCAGATATCGCTCGATGTGTTGGCGATTACGGCCATCCTGTACTTCACCGGTGGGGCCACCAACCCGATTGCCTGGTTTTTCCTGCTGCCACTCATTATAGCCGCGACGATACTGCCGCAGTTTTATATCTGGTATATGGTGATCTTCACCACCGGTTGCTATACCCTGCTGATGGCGTTCTACGAACCCCTGCCCAGTCTGCAACCCATGACCCTGCACCACGATGTCGATCCGGCCCTGCTGCACGCACTGAGCCAGCAAAACGGTCTGGAGATGCATGTATTCGGGATGTGGTTCGGTTTTGTCTTCAGTGCGGTACTGGTGGCTTATTTTGTGGTGGAAATGGCCAACTCCCTGCGTTCGCAGGAGCGGCGTCTGGCTCAGGCCCGGGAACAGGCCCTACGCAATGAGCGGGTATTGGCCCTCGGAACCCTGGCAGCCGGGGCCGCCCACGAAATGGGAACGCCGCTGGGTACCATGGCCATCATCATCCGGGAAATGGAGCATGATTGCGACGCCGCCACCACCGAGGAATGGCTGACCCGGCTGCAAATACTGCGTACCCAGATCGACCGCTGCAAAAAGGCTTTGTCGGTCATGTCGGCTTCAACCGGAGAAATGCGGGCCGAGTCAGGCCATGTCATGTCCCTGCCCGACTTCCTTGATGAAACCCTCGAAAGCTGGAAACAGCAACGCCACAACCCCGTCATTCGCTACCAGAAGCGTGGCGTGATCATGCCTTCCAGCATACTGGCCGAACAAACCCTCAATCACGCGCTGGTCAATATACTCAATAATGCGGCAGACGCCTCGCCGGACGGTATTGAAATGATTGCCCACTGGACGCGGGATGCCGTTACCATTGACATTCTCGATAATGGACCCGGCATTACACCGGGTATCTATGAAAAACTGGGAAAGACTCCGGTCACCACCAAGGAGCAGGGGCTGGGGCTGGGGTTGTTCCTGGCGTTTACCACGGTCGAACGCCTGGGGGGATCCGTCGACATGCGCCCCCGCACCACGGGCGGCACCTGTACCACCATCCAGTTACCCCTTATCAAACACCATGCCTGAGTTACCCTCACAATTACCCTGCCTGCTTCTGGTCGATGACGATCCCACGTTTTGTACCGTACTCAAAGGTGCTTTGGTAAAACGTGGGTTTGAGGTGTTTGTGGCCAATGACGTGGCGGCAGGCATGGAAATGGCGGAACAGGTCGAACCGGAATATGCCGTGATTGATTTGCGGATTGGGGTCGAATCGGGTTTGTCCCTGCTCCGCCACCTGCATGATCTGGATGCCAACACCCGCATCGTGATGCTGACCGGGTATGCCAGTATCGCCACTGCCGTGGAGGCCATCAAACTGGGTGCGGTGCATTATGTCACCAAGCCAGCCGACGCCGACGAAATTGTAACGGCCCTGCACCGGGATGAGGGCGATGCCACGGTGGAAATCAAGGAAAAACCGCTCTCGGTTCGTCGACTGGAGTGGGAACACCTGCAGAAGGTACTGGTGGAACATGGCGGCAACATATCCGCCGCCGCCCGGGCTCTGGGAATGCACCGTCGCTCCCTGCAACGAAAGCTGGAAAAAAGACCCGTCCGGGAATAACCCTGCGTGAAACGCTCCAAACGGCTTCAGTCGATTCTTGATCTGGTGATCACCCGTGAGGAGGAGGTCAGCCATCACCTCAACCAGGCCCGGCAACGGCTGGAAAAGGCCCGCAGCGGTCTGGCCAGCCTGCAGGATTTTCGGGCCGGTTACACCCGGCAGTTCAACCAGGCCGGGGAACAGGGCATGGGTATCCGGCAGATGCTGGAATACCGGGCCTTTCTGTCCAAAATCAATGCCGCCATTGAGGAGCAGCAAAAAACCCTCAGCCGCAATGAGAGCGAAATAACCCGACTGAGACAGCTCTGGGAGCAGGCTCATCGCAAGACAATGGGCGTCAGGAAAGTGCTGGAAAAATCACTCACCGAGGAAGGTCGGCGGGCCGAAAAGGCCCTTCAGTCGGAAATGGACGAATGGGCCAGTCGCAAGGCCACTGCCGCCCGGGATGCGGACGGGTGATGCTTGACGCACCGTCAAAGTCCGAGTAATTTAATCGGTCATTTTTTTGTTGCAAAGGTACAAGAACAGTGGAGCTGAGCGGCGCAGAAATCGTTATCCAGTGTCTGAAGGAGGAAGGGGTTGAGTTCCTGTTTGGTTATCCGGGTGGGGCTGTCCTTCACATTTATGATGCCCTGTTTCAGCAGGATGCGGTCAAACATATCCTGGTTCGTCATGAACAGGGAGCGACCCACGCGGCGGACGGCTACGCCCGTGCGACCGGCAAGCCGGGGGTGGTGCTGGTAACCTCGGGACCCGGGGCCACCAACGCCGTCACCGGCATTGCAACGGCTTACATGGATTCAATTCCGCTGGTGGTCATTACCGGTCAGGTTCCCCTGCCGGTGATCGGCAGCGACGCCTTCCAGGAAGTCGACACGGTGGGTATCACCCGTCCCTGCGTCAAGCACAATTTTCTGGTAAAGGACGTCACCCGGCTGGCGGAAACCATGAAAAAGGCTTTCTACATCGCCACGACCGGTCGCCCCGGCCCGGTGGTGGTGGATATTCCCAAGGACGTCACCGATCCCAACCGCAAAATTCCGTTCGAGTACCCCAAAACCGTTTCGCTGCGCTCCTACAACCCGCAGGTAAGGGGGCATCGCTGGCAAATCAAGAAGGCGGTGGACATGCTGCTGGGAGCCAAACGCCCCATGATCTATTCGGGCGGCGGGGTGGTGCTGGGCAATGCCTCGGCGGCACTCACCCGCTTCGCCCGCCTGCTGGGTTTCCCCGTGACCCAAACCCTGATGGGTCTCGGTGCCTTCCCGTCGACCGACCCCCGGTTTGTGGGGATGCTGGGCATGCACGGTACCTATGAGGCCAACATGGCCATGCACGCATGCGATGTGTTGATCGCCATCGGTGCCCGCTTCGATGACCGGGTCACCGGCAAAATCAAGGAATTCTGCCCTCATGCCCGCATCATTCACATCGACATTGATCCGGCCTCCATCTCCAAGACCGTGCGGGTCGATATTCCCATTGTCGGCGAAATTACCCCCGTGCTGGATGAGATGTGCGAGATCATCAATAGCGGAGACATCAAACCCGACACGATTGACCGTTCCGGCTGGTGGGAACAAATCCGCCAGTGGCGCGGGCTGGATTGCCTCCATTACGACCGCAACAGTGAGCGCATCAAACCGCAATTTGTGATCGAACAGCTGTATGAAGTGACCGGCGGCAATGCCTACGTAACCTCTGATGTAGGCCAGCATCAGATGTGGGCCGCACAGTTTTACAAATTCGACCTGCCCAGACGCTGGATCAATTCCGGCGGGCTGGGTACCATGGGCTTTGGCCTGCCGGCCGCACTGGGAGTCAAGCTGGCATTCCCTGAGGCCGATGTGGCCTGTGTCACCGGTGAGGCCAGCATCCAGATGTGCATCCAGGAACTGGCTACCCTGCTTCAGTACCGCGCTCCGGTCAAAATCATCAACCTGAACAACGGTTATATGGGCATGGTCAGGCAATGGCAGGAATTCATCTATGAGAGCCGCTATTCCCATTCCTACCTGGAAACCCTGCCCGATTTCCGCAAACTGGCCGAGGCCTACGGACACGTCGGCATGCAGATCAAAACCCCCGCCGATGTGCGTCCTGCCCTGGAAGAAGCCTTCCGGCTCAGGGATCGCACCGTATTCATGGATTTCATCACGGATCCTGCGGAGAATGTCTATCCCATGATTGAAGCGGGCAAGGCGCATAACGAAATGCGTATGGCCCCCGGAGTATCCGATACGAGGGAGCTGGCCTGATGCGTCACATTATCTCCATTCTTATCGAAAATGAATCCGGAGCCCTGTCGCGGGTTGCCGGGCTGTTTTCCGCCCGGGGCTACAACATCGAATCGCTGACGGTGGCCCCTACCCAGGACGAATCCCTGTCACGCATGACCCTGGTCACGCTGGGCAGTGATGAAGTCATTGAGCAAATAACCAAACAGCTCAACAAACTGATTGACGTCGTCAAGCTCATTGATATTACCGCCCATGAACATATTCAGCGTGAACTGATGCTGGTCAAGGTATTATCGGTGGACAATGCGGCCCGTCAGGAGGTCATGCGTCTGGTCGACATTTTCAGAGGCCGCACCATTGATGTATCCCCCACCACGTTCGTCATTGAGGTTACCGGGGAAAAATCCAAACTGGATGCCTTTCTGGGCAGTCTCGAATCAGGTTCCATCATCGAGGTGGTTCGCTCCGGTGTCACCGGGGTCATGCGCGGCGAACGGGGTTTGACCCTCTGAGCGGCGGCCACCGAATCCCCCTTTTTTTATTCACTTTGCAAAATCACTGGAGAACTCGCACCATGCAGGTTTATTACGATAAAGATGCCGACCTTTCCGTCATCAAGGGCAAGCAGGTCACCATCATTGGCTATGGCTCACAGGGACATGCCCATGCCAACAACCTGAAGGATTCAGGTGTTTCCGTCACCGTAGCCCTGCGTCCGGGTTCGGCTTCGGCGGCCAAGGCCGAAGCGGCAGGACTCAAGGTGCTGGACATGGCCGCTGCCGTAGCAGGTGCTGACGTGGTGATGGTGCTGGCCCCGGATGAACATCAGGCCCGATTGTATGCCGACCAGATCGAACCCCACATCCGTCAGGGGGCGGCCCTGGCGTTTGCCCACGGTTTCAACATTCATTTTGAGCAAATCCAGCCCCGGGCGGATCTGGATGTCATCATGATCGCGCCCAAGGGGCCGGGGCATCTGGTGCGCTCCACCTACACCCAGGGCGGCGGCGTGCCGTCACTCATCGCCATCTACCAGGACGCCACCGGCAAGGCCAAGGACATTGCCCTGTCCTATGCCTCCGCCAATGGCGGCGGACGGGCCGGCATCATTGAAACCACCTTCCGCGAGGAAACCGAAACCGATCTGTTCGGTGAACAGGCGGTATTGTGTGGCGGTGCCACCGCTCTGGTACAGGCCGGTTTTGAGAC
Organism: uncultured Methylococcaceae bacterium; assembly: GCA_903910005.1. Classification (GTDB taxonomy): domain Bacteria; phylum Pseudomonadota; class Gammaproteobacteria; order Methylococcales; family Methylococcaceae; genus CAIVXW01. The sequence goes on along the minus strand of CAIVXW010000246.1, from coordinate 5,294 downwards.
CCTGGTCGAAGCCGGTTATGCACCGGAAATGGCTTATTTTGAGTGTCTGCACGAACTCAAACTGATTGTTGACCTGATGTACGAAGGCGGCATTGCCAACATGCGCTACTCCATTTCCAACACGGCGGAATACGGCGACCTGACCCGCGGACCGCGCATCATCACCGATGAGACCAAGCGCGAAATGAAGAAAATTCTGGGTGAAATCCAGCGCGGCGAATTTGCCCGTGAATTCATTCTGGAGAATCAGGCCGGTGCCGCCACCCTCAAGGCCAAACGTCGTCTGGGCCGCGAACACCCGATTGAAATCGTCGGACAGAAATTGCGCGACATGATGCCCTGGATCAAGGCCAACAAACTGGTCGACAAAAGCAAAAACTGATTCCGGCCCGGCACTTCACCGGATTGACCTCCAGTCAGGGCGAACCGGACAACCGGTTCGCCTTTCTCCATTTTAAGGGCAGGCTTATGGAAGAACGATTCTCTCCCCGGAACCACCAGCGCAGGGGTATTTACCTGCTACCCAACCTGTTTACCACGGGTGCCTTGTTCGCCGGTTTCTATGCCATCACCCTGGCGTTCAACCAGAATTTCGAGTGGGCCGCCATCTCGATTTTCATTGCCATGATCCTGGACGGGCTGGACGGGCGGGTGGCACGGCTCACCCACACTGAAAGTGCCTTTGGTGGCGAGTATGACAGCATGGCCGACCTGATCTCCTTTGGTGCGGCTCCCGCCCTGATGGTGTATATCTGGTATCTGTCCGGGATGGGTAAAATTGGCTGGGTCGTGGCTTTTGTACATACTGCGGGTGCCGCACTGCGACTGGCCCGTTTCAACACCCAGATCGATACTGCCGACAAGCGTTATTTTCAGGGACTGCCCAGTCCGGCGGCGGCGGCCATCCTGGCCGGTTTCGTCTGGTTTGTGGAATCCCACGGCTTTGCTGCCAGCCAGACCCTGCGCTCGGTCACCCTGGGTTTGACCCTGCTGACCGGCCTGCTCATGGTCAGCAATTTTCGCTACCACAGTTTCAAAAATATCGACTTCCGCGGACGGGTGCCGTTCATGCGGGCCATTGTGGTCATGCTGGCCTTTGCTGCGGTCTTCATCAATCCACCACTGGTTCTGTTCACCCTGTTTACCGGGTATGCCATTTCCGGCCCGGTTCTCACCCTGAAGCGACTCAGCCAGGTCAGACACGAACGCAAGGTATAAAGAGTGATAGCCATGAGCAACAAACTGATCATTTTTGACACAACACTGCGCGATGGCGAACAAAGCCCCGGTGCCTCCATGAACCGGGACGAGAAGGTTCGCATTGCCAGGGCCCTTGAGCGTCTGCGGGTCGACGTGATTGAAGCCGGCTTTCCGGCGGCCAGTCCGGGTGATTTTGAATCAGTCAATGCAGTGGCCCGGGTGGTGCGCGACAGCGTGGTATGCGGCCTGGCCCGTGCCCTCGATGCCGATATTGAAAAGGCCGGACTGGCCCTCAGGGACGCCAGTCGTTGCCGGATTCATACCTTCATCGCAACCTCTCCCATACACATGCAGCGCAAACTGCGGATGGAACCGGATCAGGTCATCGAACACGCGGTGCGGGCTGTCAAAAAAGCCCGCCAGTACACGGATGACGTGGAGTTTTCGCCGGAGGACGCCGGCCGTTCGGAAGAGGATTTCCTCTGCCGCATCCTTGAAGCCGTTATTGAGGCCGGTGCCGGTACCCTCAACATTCCGGATACCGTCGGCTACAGCCTGCCGGATCAGTTCGGCGGCATGATCCGGCGGTTGCGGGAGCGCATTCCCAATTCGGACAAGGCGATTTTTTCGGTGCATTGCCATAACGATCTCGGATTGGCGGTGGCCAACTCGCTGTCAGCCGTACTGAACGGAGCCCGCCAGGTGGAATGCACCATCAACGGTCTGGGAGAACGGGCCGGCAATGCCGCCCTGGAGGAAATCGTCATGGCCGTCAAAACCCGCAAGGATGTCTTCCCCTGCCACGTCGACATTGATACCCGCGAAATCGTCGCCACGTCCCGACTGGTATCCAACATTACCGGTTTTCCGGTGCAACCCAACAAGGCCATTGTCGGGGCCAATGCCTTTGCCCACGAATCCGGCATTCACCAGGATGGCGTACTCAAGAGCCGGGAAACCTACGAGATCATGAGTGCCGAGGAGGTCGGCTGGGTGGCCAACCGCATGGTGCTGGGCAAGCATTCCGGCCGCAATGCCTTCAAAACCCGCATGCAGGAACTGGGGATTGAGCTGGCATCCGAACAGGAACTCAACCAGGCCTTTCAACGCTTCAAGGAACTGGCTGATAAAAAACACCAGATTTTTGATGAAGATCTGCAGGCTCTGGTCACTGAAGCCGCCAGTGTGGCAGACGACGAAGTCGTGCGACTCATCGCACTCCAGGTTTGTTCGGAAACCGGCGAAACCCCCCATGCCCGGGTCACGCTTCGGCTGGATCAGGACGAAACCAAAGGCGAAGCCGACGGAAGCGGGGCAGTCGATGCCAGTTTCAAGGCCATTGAATCCATCGTCAACACCCAGTCCACCCTGCAACTCTATTCGGTCAACAACATCACCACCGGTACCGACGCCCAGGGCGAGGTAACGGTGCGACTGGAAAGGGCCGGACGTATCGTCAATGGCCAGGGTGCGGATACCGACATCGTGATTGCTTCGGCCAAGGCCTACATCAACGCCGTCAACAAATTGCTGACGCCCCGCCAACGCATGCACCCGCAGGTTTCGGGTGATGTCTGACCGCCAGACGGCCGCTATTCGGGTATGACTGACGCCGAACGCCAGGCACTGCTTGAGGTGATGGGCATCCCGAACTGGATATTGCGCCGCCCCCTGCCCGGCCTTGCCAGCGAACCCGGGCCGGTTGAATCGCCATGGGATGCCCTGGAAGCGCGGGTGCGTGAGTGCAATCGCTGCCCCCTGCATGCCGGTCGAACCCAAACGGTTTTCGGAACCGGCAGTCGTGAAGCCGACTGGCTCATCATCGGCGAGGCTCCCGGTGAACAGGAAGACCTGCAGGGCGAACCCTTCGTAGGCCGGGCCGGTCAGTTGCTGAATGAAATGATCCGGGCTCTGGGCCTGAGCCGTTCCGGGGTTTATATCGCCAACATTCTCAAATGCCGACCACCGGACAACCGCGATCCGTCACCGGAGGAAGCACGCGCCTGTGAAGGCTATCTGCATCAGCAAATTGGTCTGATTCAACCCGCGATAATCCTGGCCGTCGGGCGGGTGGCCGCCCAGAATCTGCTTCAGACCACCGTCGCCATCGGCAAACTGCGCGGGACGGTGCATGAGTATCGGGGAGTTCCCCTGATCGTTACCTATCATCCAGCCTATCTGTTGCGTGCCCCACTGGAAAAACGCAAGGCCTGGGATGATCTGAAACTGGCGTTGAAAATTTATCGCACGCCGAAAAATCAAATCGTCACGTGAGTCCTCCCCATGTCCGAGTTTCTTGAACACATGACGCGATGGATGCGCTACGATGCCGAAACGGATTTTTACTGCAGGCATTTCCCCAGTCTGGCTGAGCATGCCGAGTTTTCGCTCAGACCCTTGCGTAAGGCTGACATTACACGGGTTGTGGCGGTCGAGCAGACGGCCTATCAGCATCCCTGGGAAATTGGCACCTTCAGGGATTGCTTCAAAATTGGCTATCACGGGTGGATCGGTGAAAAAGGCGGTCAGGTCGTAACCTACGGCATTCTGTCGGTCGGGGCCGGTGAGTGCCATTTGCTCAACCTGTGCGTGGCGACACCGTATCAGGGACGAGGGTTCGGGCGGTACATGCTGGATCGCCTGATTGCCGAAGCCCGTAAATTGCGGGCAGAAACCGTGTTTCTGGAAGTCAGGGATTCAAACCGGCGGGCAATCCGCCTGTATCAGCAGGCAGGGTTTAATGAAATAGGGTTACGCAAAGGCTATTATCCCGCCACGCAGGGCCGGGAGGATGCCATCGTGATGGCTTTGATACTTTAGTGGGCAGGGGCAGTGGGCAGGGTCGGGAGTTGGCGGTCAGTGTTTACTGGCCACTCACCACTCACCGGCAGCCAGGATGGCCGCCCCACTGGCCATTCACCCCTCACCCTATTCCTGGTGAATTGAATCATGTTGACGGTTGATTTGACGGTAAATGCGCGGGGCTTGAACTGCCCGTTGCCCCTGCTTCGTCTCAAAAAGGCTTTGCAGAGCCTCGAAACAGGCCAAACCCTCTGGATTGAGGCCACCGATCCGGCGTCGGTGCTGGATTTTGGCGTTTTCGTGGAGCAAACCGCTCACCAGATGCTGGAACAAAGACAGGACGGTGGAATCTACCACTTCGTTATCCGCAAGGGGTAGCAGGTCGCCCCCTACCGTAGACTGATGATCGGCCAGCCCCGTTGCAGGGCGGTGTGGTGGAGTTTTTGATCCGGATCAACCGCTACCGGAAAGCCAACCTGTTCCAGTAACGGGATGTCGTTGTGCGAATCGGTGTAGAAATGGCTGCCGGCAAGATCGTGCGGATGGTGTTGCAGCCATTCGGTCAGGTGGGTGATTTTACCCGCCTGAAAACAGGGCACCCCCGTGACGCGACCGGTATAACGCCCTGCCTGCCACTCGGGTGTGGTTGCCAACAGATGCTCAATACCGTACAGTCTGGCAATGGGTTCGGTGACGAAACGGTTGGTCGCCGTGATGATGATGGGGGTGTCTCCCTGCGTCCGGTGTGCGTGTATCAGTTGGTGTGCCCTGGCAAGCAGAATGGGCCGTATGGCTTCTTCAATGAAGTCGTCCCGCCAACGCAACAGGTCTGCCGGGGGATGGGCCGCCAGGGGAGCCAGGGCAAATGCCAGGAACGCGCCTATATCGAGTGTCCCCTGACAGTAGTCCTCATAAAAACGGGCATTGGCGGCTTCATGGTGGTCACGGTCAACCAGTCCGCGCTCAACCAGAAACTGTCCCCATAAGTAATCGCTATCCCCTGCCAGCAGGGTATTATCGAGATCGAATATCGCCAGATTCACGGGATTTGGTTAGATTATAAACAAATAAAACATCAATCGGACTGAAGCCAAGATCATGATAGACGCCTGTGGTTATCGCCTCAACGTGGGCATCGTGTTATGCAATGACGAAGGCCAGGTTTTCTGGGCAAAACGACTGGGTGTGGACTCCTGGCAATTTCCCCAGGGCGGCATCAAACCCCATGAAAAACCCCTGGCCGCCATGTACCGTGAGTTATATGAGGAAACCGGGCTGAAATACCGCGATGT
>CAIVXW010000245.1 GCA_903910005.1 uncultured Methylococcaceae bacterium | reverse complement strand
TCCAGGGTAAACGCCGCCCGTACCGAACGGTCACTGTCCTGGTGTACCACGACGGAACGACTCAGCAGATGAGCCCCCAGCCAGACCAGCCCCCGATTGAAAGCCGTGCGCTCCAGGTCGTCAATGAGGATACCGCAGCGTGCGGCAGCGGCCATGCGCTGCAACAGGGAGATCAGGGTGGTTTCGTCAAGATGGTGTAAAAACAGCGAACTGACCATCCAGTCACAAACCGGCAGGGTGTCACGGGTAGCATCCAGTCTCAGCCATTCGACCGTTACAGCCTGATCGCGGGCCTTGCATGCGGCGTGGTCGAGCGCGACCGGGCTGATGTCAGTGCCGATCCAGTGCCAGTCATAGCCTTTCTGTTGTGCTTTCCGGGCCAGGCGGATTGGCAAATCTCCGCCCCCGGTGGCCAGGTCGACAATCACCCAGCGATCCGAACCGGCGGTGCGATACGCACGTTCGAGTACCTGCCAGACGGCTTCAGCACTGAAACTGATGCGGTTGAGTCGGGCCAAACCGGCAAGGGCCAGACGGTGAGCATCCGGATCGAGGGTTGGATCATCCATGTCCTCGGGTTCAGGGAGACGAGTTTTCATGTTCGGTATTCAGTTTTTGATTTTTAGTGTTCGGCGGGGTGGTGGTGAGTGGCGAGTGGCGCGGCCATCCTGGCCGCGGTGAGTGGTGAGTGGTGAGTGGTGAGTGGTGAGTGGTGAGTGGTGAGTGGTGAGTGGTAAGACTCCATCTGCCTTCCGCCATCTGCCTTCCGCCTTCCGCCTTCCGCCTTCCGCCGTCTGCCTTCCGCCATTCGCCATCTGCCATTCGCCATCTGCCATCTGCCATCTGCCATCCGCCATCCGCCATCCGCCATTCGCCATTCGCCACTTAACCCGCCACGCGGCCAGGATGGCCGCGCCACTGGCCATTCGCCATTCGCCACCCCCAACCGACGGCGTGAGACTGTCCGATGCCAAAATAATTCGGCACAATCCGCCCTTTGTCCCGACCATGCCCTGCCCTGCCCTGCATTTTTACCGGCATGGCTTCAATGCCATGGGGTCTCCCTGCGAGATACACCTGTACAGTCCCTCCCGGCCAACAGCCAACGCTGCCATCCAGGCCGTGGTCACTGACGTCTTGCGTCTGGAGGCCCGTTATTCGCGCTATCGCCCGGATAGTGATCTGGCCCGGATCAACGCCGTAGCCCATCAGGGGGGAGCCATCCGGGTGGATGATGAAACCCGCTATCTGCTGGATTATGCCGATACCTGTTACCGGCAAAGCGATGGTCTGTTTGATATTACTTCGGGCCTGCTTCGGCAAGCCTGGCAGTTTGAATCCGGGCAGTTACCCGATCAGGCCCGCATTGATGCCTTGCTGGAAACGGTAGGATGGCATCGGGTGCGCTGGGAAGCTCCCTGGCTGGCTTTCGGCGTGGCAGGGATGGCTTTGGATCTGGGTGGTATCGTCAAGGAATATGCGGCTGACCGGGCAGCCATGCTGTGTCGAAATCTGGGGCTGGCACACGGGCTCATCAATCTGGGGGGTGACATCAGAGTGATCGGCACCCATCCTGACGGGCGTCCCTGGCGGTTGGGTCTTCAGCATCCCCGTCAACCGGGGCAACTCATCGACACGGTCAATCTGCGGCACGGTGGGCTGGCCAGCAGTGGCGACTACGCCCGCTGCATGGTCGTTGACGGGAGACGCTACGGACATATCCTCAATCCCCGCACCGGCTGGCCGGTCGATGGGTTGGCAGCCGTCAGCGTGTGGGCGGAATTGTGCGTGGTGGCGGGCAGTGCCTCCACCATCGCGATGCTCAAGGGCAGGGAGGGCATACAATGGCTGGAAGCTTTGGGGTTGCCCTGTTACTGGGTTGATGTGGATGGCAAACGCGGCGGACACGGACTGTCGACAGACCCTGCCGACGTGTGAAGCCAACCCTCAGGCAAGGTTTTCCACCCAGGCCAGTTGACGCGGCAGGCAGATGCGTTTGAGATCGTAGTGTTCGCGGGCAAACTGGCGGGCATTGGCCCCCAGACGGGCTCGTTCTTCCGGATCATCCAGCAAACGGCAGACTGCATCGGCCAGTGCCTTGCTGTCGAAAAAATCGACCAGGTGTCCGGTTTCCCCCATGCGGATGGCTTCGCGCAGGGGGGCGGTATCACTGGCAACAATGGCGCATCCCGCGCTCATGGCTTCAAGCAGGCTCCAGGACAGCACGAATGGATAGGTCAGATAAACGTGTACACTCGACAACTGCAACAGGGGAATGAACTGCTGATAGGGAATATTCCCCAGAAAAT
>CAIVXW010000244.1 GCA_903910005.1 uncultured Methylococcaceae bacterium | reverse complement strand
GTTTCGGCCCGGCCTATGAATATGCCTTCATTGCCGAGGCCGATCTCAGAAAACGCAAGATCCGTGACAAGGTACCCATGACCTTCGTGACGTCCGAACCGTATATTGGCCATCTGGGTCTGGGCGGCGTCGGCGATTCCAAAGGGATGCTGGAGAGCGAATTGCGTCATCGTCACATCAAATGGATCACCAATGCCCGGGTGGAACGGATTGAAGCGGGCACGATGTACGTGACCGAAGTGGACGACCAGGGCCAGGAAAAACAAAAGCACGAATTGCCGTTCAAACATGCCATGATGATTCCGGCTTTCACCGGGGTGGATGCCGTACGCGGGGTGGAGGGGCTGGTCAATCCGCGTGGGTTCGTACTGGTTGACGAACACCAGCGCAATCCCGCCTTTAACAACATTTACTCGGTGGGGGTGTGCATTGCCATTCCGCCGCTGGAACAAACCCCGGTACCGACCGGCGTTCCCAAAACCGGTTACATGATTGAATCCATGGTGACGGCCACCGCCCACAATATCCGTGAGGAACTGGACGGCAAGCAGCCCAGCCACAAGGGTACCTGGAACGCCCTGTGTCTGGCCGATCTGGGCGACACCGGGGTTGCCTTCCTGGCCCAGCCGCAGAATCCGCCCCGCAATGTCACCTGGGCCGACAAGGGTAAATGGGTACACTGGGCCAAGATCGTGTTCGAATGGTATTTCATCCGCAAAATCAGGAAAGGCATCAGCGAACCCTTCTATGAACGTTTCCTGCTGAAAATGCTGGGCGTGGTGCGGCTCAAACCGCATTGATGTTGCCTTGATGCCAACGGGCGGAACCGTCACCCGGTTCCGCCCATTTTTTTACCGAATGCCCTGATACCCGCATGAAACAACAGCCTATCCTGTGCAGCCTGCTGCTGGGCGGGGTGGTATGCAGCCCGACCACCGTCCACAGCGATACCGCCTCCGCCGGTTTGGCACCGCTCATTGAGCAGGCACTGGCCAATAATCCCGATTTGATGGTGCAAAAAGCCCGGCTGGCCGAGGCCGAGGCCCGGTTGCAGGAAGCCACCGCCGCCTTTTTGCCCCGCTTCTCGGCCCGGGTCAGCTACGAATACACCAACGACCCGTCCCGGGCCTTTGCCTACATCGTGGCACAACGCCGTTTTGATTTTGGCATGGACATCAACCAGCCCGGTTGGGTCGATAATTTCCGCCCCGAACTGATGGCATCCTGGTCGCTGTATCGGGGGGGCGAAGATCATTATCGCCGCCAGGCGGCGGCACTGGGCGTGGAAGCGGCGGCCCTGGAACAACAAGCCCTGCAGAACCGGTTGGCCGCCGCAGTCACTGCGGCCTGGTATACCTGGCGCATGGCACCCGAACAGATGGCGGTCGCCCGCCAGTCGCTGCAAAGTATCGCGGCAGAACAAAACCACACCCGTCAACGGGTAGAACAGGGCATGGCCCTGAAGGCGGATGTCCTTTCGCTGGACGTGCGCCAGTCGGCTTCGCGGGAAGCGGAAATCCGGGCAGAGAATGCCCTGACCCTGGCCCGTTCCAGTTTGCAGATGCTGGTCGGCGGTGAGGTGACGGACACGCCTGCGCCGCCTGCGCCGACCCTGCCAAACCCGCCGTCGGCCATTGCGACCCTGCTGCAACAGGCACTGGATCACCGACCGGAACTTCAGGCCGCCAACCGGCAAAAGGCCCTGCGCGCAGCCGAACTTCGGGCCGAAAAGGCCGCCTTCCTGCCCAGGGTCACTGCCTATACCGCCTATGGACTGAACAGCCGGGGTCCGGACATCAATTTCAGTCAGGACAACCTGACACTGGGACTGAACGCCGAAGTCGACTTGTTCTCGGGCGGAGCCACCCGGGCCCGGATTGCCGCCGCCGAACAGCGGCTGGTAGTGGCTGAAGCCCTGATTCAACGCACTCGCCTGAGCATTGAGGACGAGGTACGGCGGGCCGCCGCTACCCTGGACGAAACCCTGAAACGCAGTGAAACCGCCGAGCGTGGTCAACAGGCCGCTGACGAAGCCCTGCGCCTGGTTCATCTGCAATATCAGGCCGGATCGGCTGCGGTGACCCGCTACCTGGATGCCGAAACCGACCGGGCCGAGGCCCGTCTCCGTGCCATCATGGCCCACTACGAGGCTTACATCGCAGACGCGCAACTGCAACAGGCCGTGGGCACCCTGTCAATTCCTGCCAACCGCACACACTCCAATGACTGATTCCTCCCCTTCTCCCCGCTCGCTGTACGCCCTGGCTGCCGTGGGCGGACTGGTTTTGTTGTTTTTATTCATGCAGGGCAGTTTCGCCGACAAGGTGAAACCCGGCATGACCGTGTATGCCAGCAATCCACTGGCGACCGGTCGGGCCGTGGCCGTTGCCCGGATCGTTGAGGAAACCCACCGCCTGACCTGGCCCGGTACGGTGATCGCCCCGAGCGAAACCCGGCTGGCTGCCCGGGTGGCGGGGCGTATCCTGACGATGACGGTCAGAAGCGGCGACCGCATCCGGCGGGGTCAGGTACTGGTGCGAATTGATGCCAGCGAACTGGAAGCCCGGGTAGCGGCAGCACGGGCGGCACTGGCGGCGGCTGAGGCGGCGTCACTCAAGGCAGCGGCTGACGACCGGCGGATTCGCACCCTGTATGCCGGTGAAGCGGCAACCCGCCAGGAACTGGATGCCAGCACGGCGGCCAGTGTGGGCGGTCAGGCCCGGGTCAGGGAAGCCCGCGAGGTTCTGCGGGCCACTGAATCGGTTCTGGCCGAAACCGCCATCACCGCCCCGTATGACGGTGTGGTGGTTCACCGCCTGATGGAACCGGGCGACATGGCCCTGCCGGGCCAGCCGGTGTTGAGCCTGCAACAGTCGGGCGGGCTGGAACTGGAGACCAGCGTCCCGGTAGCCTGTGCCGGATTCCTGCACACCGGTGACAGCGTCACGGTCAGAACGGCCCGCGACGACACCCCGCTCATCGCCAGCGTCCATGAAATCCAGCCGACGGCGGATCCGCTCACCCACACGGTGCGGGTCAAGGCCCGCCTGCCGGACAACCACAACCTCAGACCCGGCACGCCGGCCCGGCTTGAACAGTACTGCGGGTCGGAATCGCGGTTGACAATCCCTGCAACCGCCCTGACCCGCAGCGGTCAGCTCACCACGGTACAGTGGATTGCCGGTGACGGCACTGCCCGCCTGCGTCACGTCCGTACCGGACAACGCTTCGGCGGTGACATTGAGATACTGGCGGGTCTGGAACCCGGCGACCGGGTCGCACTGCCACAGGGAGTACAGCCATGACGGCAAATACAGGCCAACGGGGCTTTACTGCCCGCATCGTCCAGGTGTTCATTACCTCCCGCCTGTCCCTGTTACTGCTGATTGCCTCATTGCTGGCTGGCTGGGTTGCCCTGGCACTGACCCCCCGTGAGGAGGAACCGCAGATCGTGGTGCCGCTGGCCGATATTTTTATCGAGGTGCCCGGGGCGTCGGCCCGCGAAGTGGAACAACTGGCCGCAACCCCGCTGGAGCTGCTGTTACGGGAAATCGACGGGGTTGAATACGTGTATTCAGCGTCACAGGCCGGTTCCAGCCTGGTAACGGTACGGTTTTATGTGGGCCAGAACCGGGAAGACAGCCTGGTTAAAATCTGGAACAAGCTCCTGTCCAACCGTGACCGGATTCCACCGGTGGTGTCGGGCTGGACGGTCAAACCGGTGGAAATCGACGACGTCCCCATCGTCACCCTGAGCCTGTCTTCGCCATCGCCCCTGTATGAGGGCCATGCCCTGCGCCGCCTGGCCGACGAACTGCGCGACAAACTGGCCGCAGTGGCCGACACCGGCCGCATCGGCGTGGTGGGCGGTTCCAGTCGGGCCGTGCAGGTTTACCCGGATTCAGCCCGGCTGGCCGCCCATGACCTCAGCCTGAGCGATGTACTGCAAGCCCTCAAAACCGCCAATGTCAACGTGGCGGCAGGCCAGTTTGTCACGGCCAATCACACGGTGCGGCTGGAAGCCGGGCCGTTCATCACCGATCCAGCCGAACTGGCGCGTCTACCGGTAGCCGAACACGACGGACGCATCATTTATCTGGATGCGGTGGCCGACATTCAGGACGGGCCGGTCGAAGTCAGTCAGTACACCCGCATCGGCTTTGGCCCGGCAGCGGCTGAATCACGCCGCCTGCCCGGTGCCGAAACCGCCCCGCAACCCGGCGAGGAACGCCCGGCCGTCACCCTGACCGTGGCCAAGCGCAAGGGAGCCAACGCGGTTACGGTTGCCGACACGGTCATGGCAACGGCCCACGCACTGTACGGTAGCCTGATTCCTCCCGAGGTGAGCCTGACCGTTACCCGTGATTACGGCGAAACCGCCAACCACAAGGTCAACGAACTGGTCAAACACCTGGGCATCGCCATCATCACCATTCTGGTACTGCTGGCCTTTGCCCTGGGGCTGCGGGAATCGTTCATCGTTGCCCTGGCGGTTCCCATGACCCTGGGGCTGACCCTTTTGTGCGATTTGCTGTTTGGTTACACCATCAACCGGGTGACCCTGTTCGCCCTGATCCTGTCGCTGGGGTTGTTGGTGGATGATCCCATTGTGGATGTGGAAAACATTTTCCGCCATTTGCGCCTGGGCCGTGAACCTGCCCTGGATGCCACCCTCACCGCCGTCGACGAGGTGCGTCCTCCCACCATTTTTGCCACCCTGACGGTGATCGTGACGTTTCTGCCGATGTTTTTCATCACCGGCATGATGGGCCCTTACATGGCTCCGATGGCCTTCAACGTCCCGATTGCCATGCTGGTGTCACTGCTGGTGGCCTTTACCGTAACGCCCTGGGCCAGTTATTACCTGCTCAAGGACAGCGTCCACGGCCATGGCAGCGACAATCCGGCTGATCAGCCGGACCGGCTGCGCCGGTTTTACCACCGCACCCTGGGCGGGCTGGTCAGCACGCCGGGGCGGGCTGGCGGCTTTCTGGTTCTGGTGTTTGTCGCCCTGGTGGGTTCTGCCCTGCTGGCGGTATTCCGGGTTGTGCCCCTCAAGTTATTGCCATTCGACAACAAGAACGAGCTGCAACTGGTACTGGATTTACCCCGGGGCAGCAGCCTGGAGCAAACCGATGCCGCCGCCCGTGAACTGGGGCGGTATCTGGCCGGTGTCAATGAAATCACGGACTTCAGCACCTATGTCGGCACCGCCTCGCCCATGGATTTCAACGGCCTGGTCAGACATTATTACCTGCGGCAGGAACCGTATCAGGCGGATATCCGCATCAATCTGTTGCCAAAGGATCGGCGGGTACAGCAGTCGCATGAAATCGCCCTCAGGATTCGTCCTGAGCTTGACGCGATTGCCGCCCGCCACGGTGTCCGCCTCAAAATTGTCGAATCGCCGCCCGGCCCGCCGGTACTGTCCACCTTTGTGGCGGAAGTTTATGGCCCGCTGACGGCGGATATACCCGAACTGGAACGGGTGACGGAAACAGTAGCCGACCGGCTCCGGAGCATTGCCGGACTGGTGGATCTGGACGACCGGGTCGATGAACCCCAAACCCGGATTCGCTATCAACTGGATCGGGCCGAAGCGG
>CAIVXW010000243.1 GCA_903910005.1 uncultured Methylococcaceae bacterium | reverse complement strand
GAGGAGAGCGTAACCCGCGCCTCGGAAAAACTGCATCTGGCTCAACCAACCATCAGCGGACAACTGGCCGCCCTGGAAAAGTCCATTGGACAAAAGCTGTTTGAAAAAAACGGACGCCGACTGACGCTGACCGACACGGGTCGCATCACCTTCCGTTACGCCGATGAAATTTTCAGTCTGGGGCAGGAACTGGCCAACACCCTCAACGGCTACCCTGAAGGGCGGGCTCTGAGACTGGTGGTGGGCGTTTCCGATGCCATTCCCAAACTGATTGCCTGTCGGCTGATTGAACCGGTATTCCACATGGCCGAACCTACCCAGATTTTGTGTTATGAGGACAAGACCGATCGCCTGCTGGCTGAAATGGCCTGGCAAGGCATCGACCTGGTGCTGTCGGATGCCCCCTTGACCGTATCCAGCGAGGGCAAGGCCAGCAATCACCGACTGGGTGATTGTGCCGTCACGGTTTTTGCCGCTCCGGCTCTGCTGACCCGTCACCGTGCCGGATTTCCCCGCTCGCTGGACGGTGCTCCCTTTTTGCTGCCAACCGGCAACACCGCCCTCCGCCGCTCACTGGATCAATGGTTTCATGATGAAGGAATCAAACCGGAGATACGGGCTGAAATTGAGGACAGCGGCCTGCTCAAGACCTTCGGCAGCAGCGGAACCGGGCTGTTTGTGGCTCCGACTGCCGTCGAAGCGGAAATCTGCCAGCAATACGGTGTTGGCATTGTGGGCCGGATTGAAACGGTTCGGGAAACCTTTTACGCCGTCACGATACGGCGCAAACTGCAACACCCGGCGGTGAGTGCCATACTGGCCCATGCCCGTGATCACCTGCTCTGAACGGGATTGAGTGTTTCCCTTGAGTGGTTAGACTGGCACTACAAGCCCGCGATATAATCGCATGGTGTCGTGTCGCTACTGCGACGATTTATCGAATTGCCATGAATATCAATCATCACACCGTTACTGAAGTCAGGATTCTCCTGGGTTTTCTGTTGGACAGGCTGCACCTGCCCAGAACAGCAGAACGCCTGAAATTCATTGAGCGACTGGACGAAACTGCCTTATGCTCACCCAAAAGCCTCTGGCAGGGCAGCGGTCTCAACGTCAGCCTGCTGTCGCTGCCGCTACGTCTGGCCCGGAATCTGGCCGGTTCGAGCAGTCTGCTGGTGACAACCGGCCTGGTGGAGGCGGAGACGGGACGTCCTCCCTGGCTGGTGCTGTGTGGTACGGTGGGACACCGTCTGCTGATCATGCAGGTATCGCCCACCGGCATCCGCGAACACCGACTGGCCGCCAGTGAACTGTCTGCCTGGCTGGGCCGAACCGATGACGGGGCCTGGGAATGGTGGGCGATTGAACCACTGGCTCCGCTTGATGCAGCGGCCAGCCCGCCCGATGATGAACACGCTCACGGCTCAAGCCATCTGCCCCCGTTCCGCCGCCTGCTGAATCTGCTGGAACCCGAACGCCACGACATCGCACTGGTCACCGCATTTGCCTTCGGCACCGGATTGCTGGGACTGGCGACACCGGTGGCGGTACAGGCACTGGTCAACACCGTGGCAATGGGCGGGGTGTTGCAGCCGGTCATTGTGCTGGCACTGATGCTGTTTCTGTTTCTGGGCTTCTCCGGAGCCATCCAGATTTTTCGTACCTGGCTGGTGGAAATCATCCAGCGGCGCATCTTTATCCGGGTTGCCGCTGACCTGGCCTACCGAATGCCCAGGGTGCGGCGCGAGGTCTATGACAAACATCACGGTGCGGAACTGGTCAACCGGTTTTTTGATGTGCTGACAGTACAGAAAGCCGGTGCCGGTTTGCTGCTGGAGGGGTTTGCCACCATTCTGCAGGCCGGTATCGGGCTGGTAGTTCTGGGGTTTTATCATCCATTCCTGCTGGCCTTCGACCTGTTACTGCTGATTGCCATTGGCCTGGTAATCCTGGCACTGGGACGGGGAGCGGTTCCTACCGCCATTGATGAATCCCGCTGCAAATATGCCCTG
>CAIVXW010000242.1 GCA_903910005.1 uncultured Methylococcaceae bacterium | reverse complement strand
TCCAAGGGGCTGGAATATCCGCTGGTGTTTCTGCCTTTTGTGTGTGGTTACAAAGAGACCAAAAGGGACAAGCTCAGTCATTACAAATATCACGATGATGCGGGACAGGTGGTGCTGGATATGGCCGAGGCCGGCGAAAATGCAAATAGCCCGTCACTGCAGGCGATGGACAAGGAACGCTTGCAGGAAGAACTCCGGTTGTTGTACGTCGCCCTGACCCGTGCCCGTCATGCCTGCTGGCTGGGGATAGCCCCCATCAAACACGGTAACAGTAAAGTCAACGCCTTGCATAAAGGGGCTATGGGGTATCTGTTGTCGGGTGGAACGCAGATGGCCGATGATGAAGTCGGAAACTTCCTGAAAACACTGCTGGACAATCATTCGGCTACCGTGATTGTCGATATCACGGAAGACCAGACGATTGATTTCAAACCTGAAAGTAATAACAAAACGGAAACCGGCAAACCCCGCCATTTTCAGGCCGAACCCTTCACCCATTGGTGGATAGCCAGTTACAGTGCCCTGGTGGACGGGTTGACCGGCGCAGGGAAGGACGCCGAAGCGGCACCGGCTGACACCACCACACCACACCCCGAAGAACCACAACCACCGAGGCAGGCTACAGCGCGTCCGGAAGCAGGTGATACCGCCCGCATTGAGCAGGGCAATGAAGAAGCCCGGATCAGCCGGATCAATGATGTCGGCAATGAAGGGATGATGGCTTCCCGGGAGCGCGACCATCCTGGCCACGAGGCAGGCGGGACGCCCGCACGCCCGGGGCAAATGGATGGCCCCCCAATACTCGACGACGATTTTCTGCATGAATTCCCTGCCGGGACAGACCCTGGAACTTTTCTGCACAGCCTGCTACAGGGCGTGGCCCTGCGCGGTTTTGATCAGCTTGCAGGCGATCAAACCACACGATCAGGGATACTGGCTAACCGCCTCAAACGCAGTGTCTACACCGACTGGCAGGACAAGCTGGATAGCTGGCTGCAAGGCTTTCTGACGACCGATTTCATGCTCGGTCAGCAGCGATTCGCCCTTTGTTCGCTGACATCCCGGGAGTGCCTGACCGAAATGGAATTCTGGTTTCAGGCCACGGCGGTCGGCAGTCGGGCCATCGACGCAGCAGTCAGGCAGCATATCCTGCCGGAACAGCCCAGACCGGTACTGTCAGCCAATACCCTGAATGGCATGATGCGCGGGTTTATCGACCTGGTATTCCGCCATCAGGGGCAATACTATGTGGTGGATTACAAATCCAATCGCCTGGGGAGGAGCGACACGGATTACGAAGCGTCGAAGCTCAATCACGCCCTGCTGGAACACCGCTACGATCTGCAATACAGCCTGTATCTGCTGGCCTTGCACCGTTACCTCAAGGCCCGCCTGGGAGCGGCCTATTGCTACGATGAACATATAGGCGGTGCCGTGTACTTTTTCCTGCGGGGGCTGAATAACCCCGCCACCCGGGGCGTGTACCACCACAAACCGCCTCGGCAACTGATTGAAAGCCTGGACGCACTGTTCAGAGCCACACCCCATGCGGAGGTAGAAAATGCAGGCTGATCACGCCCTCAATGTGCTGCAATGCTGGCAGGACGCCGGTTATCTGCGCCCCATCGACCGGGTTTTTGCCGGGTTTCTGCACCGGCAGGATGGAGAGACGAACGGCCTGGTCTTGCTGGCCGCCGCCCTGGCCAGTTACTACTACGGTGAAGGCCACATCGCCCTCAATCTGGCTGCCGTATCCGCACATCCCGCCCATGCGCTCAAACCACCTCGACAGACTGATGTACTGCTGGAAGAACAGCAACTGCCTGGCGTCGTGCTGGCGGGTATTTCCCTGCAGCAATGGCGGGATGCCTTGAGACAATCCGGGCTGGTTGAGTGCTACGGGATGCAAAACCATCCGGTCGCGGCAGTCGCAACCAACCAGGGAAAGGGGGGGCATGAGAGGGGAGAACCCCGCATCAACCTCCCTCTGGTCTTTGAATCCGATCATATCTACCTGACCCGTAACTGGCTCAACGAATACCGCGTAGCGGCCGCCATTCACCAGCGGGCCGCTGCTGCGGCAGATGCTGACCAAGCGGTGAATTTCAGCACGTCACTGGCAGAACTTTTTCCAGGCACCCTTGATCCGGTTAAACCCAACTGGCAAAAAATTGCCTGTGTTCTGGGAACGCGGGGCC